>JBIJDP010000139.1:0-6283 GCA_044344065.1 Opitutaceae bacterium | reverse complement strand
GCCGGTGTAGCGGCACACGTATTCCTCAAACAACCGGTTGGGCAGGAACGGCTCCGAGGCATATTCCGGTCCGTAGATGCGCCAGAGATGGCCGGGAAACTCCCGGGCCACGATCTCGGTGCGGCGGTGCAGCACGCGGGCGAATTTCTCCAGCAGGCGGTGGAACAAAGCGGGCTCGGTGAACGCGATGACCACGTAGTCCTCCATCGAGAACAGGGCGGCCGCGAGGCAGATCGGATCCGGCGTGTCCACCATCACGATGCCGCGGTCACCGACCTGTTGGTCGGCCGCGAACAGGCCGCTCAGGTCGATCTCCTCGGCGAAGGCCTCATCCGGGATTTCCAGATAGGCCTTCAGGTCGTCCACATCCTTGAGGAGATGCTCGGTCACCCAGAGCGTGTTCACCTCACGATCGCGGCGCGTGAGCGAAGTGAGGGTGCGGCCGGCGACGCGGGCCGTCGTCCGCGTCAGCCGCGACCCGCCCGCCTCGCTGGTTTCCGTGGTGAAGTACGGCGTGGACACCTGGCTCAGCGTCGGAGTCCGCATGCAAATCAAGTCGGTCTGCTCCTCCGCCAGTTTCAGCAGCGGCCGCCACGACGGGTCGTTGTAGATGTTGAACGGGTCCGGATCGCTTGGATCGATGTGGAAGCCGCCGATCTCATAAAAGCTGACTGCCGGCCGGTCCACAGGCCGGCCCTGTAGCGTGGCCATCAGCCGTTCGCGCCGGGTCATGGCCTTATTCCAATGCGCCGGTGAGGTTGTGGGAGCAATGGATTTAGCGGACGTGTCGACGGAGATTAGCCCGGACGTCCGACAGAATCAGGAAGCTAATGACCGGAGGAACGCTCAACGTTTAACATTTAACGTTTAACGCTCAAGTGGCGGACCTGCCGGGTAGCTACGAGCGTGAAAAGTTAAGCGTTAAACGTTGAGCTTTATTTACCAACCACCGCGCGCTCCATGTACTCCCGGAAGAGCCGCATGTAGATCCGGTAATTGTCCAGCGACACTTCCGGCGGCGTCTGGTGATCAACCGACGGGATGTAGCCGCCCGACCGCATCACGGGCAGAAGCCGCTCGAATTCCGACCGCATCGCGGCCTCGCCGCGCGACATCACGAGTTTGTCGTAGCCGCCCATCATGATGAGCTGCGGGTGCAGCTGCCGCAGCTTCGCCACATCCACCCCGGCCTGCCGCTCGAGCGGGTACACGCCCTCGATCCCGGCGTTGAACAGCCAGGGGATCATCGTCGTCACGTCGCCGTCCGTGTCCACGAGCACCTTCACGCCGTGCCGCTTGATGGCGGGCGCCGTGCGCCGGTAGTACGGCAGGAGAAACTCGTCGAAGCACGCCCGCGAGAGCATGGGACCGTGATTGTAGGACATGTCCTCCGCGAAGCCCACCATCTCCGGCCGCAGGACCTCGCAGATCGCGTCGATCACCCGGCAGTTGAAATCGGCCAGGTCGCGGTTCATCCGGTGCATCAGCGCCGGCTGGTCGTAGAAGGCCAGCATGTGCGGTTCGATGCCGAAGAGCTTGCGGGGAAACCAGAAATACCCGTCGAGCCATACGCGGATCACCATGTCACCGCGGTCATGACGGGGCTGCTGTTGCCGTGCGGCCCGGACTGCATCGGCGATCATCGCCTCGGTGAACAGGTAGGGCCGCAGCGCGTCGTAGGAGGCGTCGTCCGTCACGATATGGGCAACGTCGGGCGGGGTTTCCGCCGGTCCGCCCCCCGCGCCGATGAGCACCAGCGGGTCGAGATCGAAGTACGCCAGCGATTGGTCCCAGTCCAGTTCCGCCGGCATCCCCTCGGTTTTCCAACGCTTGATCGTGAGGTCCCACCACGCGGCCCATTCCACGAGCGGCAGGCGGTCGTCGCAGCGCTCGAAATTCAGGGCGCGGAGGAAACGTTCGCGGGGAGTCATGGAGTCGGAAATTGGCCAAGTGCTAACCCAGTCATGTCATTCTGGGGCGGAGCCGAAGAATCCAGTGCGACTTACGCCGCGCGACAGGCATGCGAATATCCAACTGGATTCTTCCCTGCGCTCAGAATGACAAACTGCATGAGCATGGGTGAAATGGTGAATGCAGCCACCCCTCACCAGCGCTCGATGCGCTTGAGCACGGCCTTCTCCGCCTCCGGTGCGACGCCGAGGCAGAGGAAGACGCCTTCGCGCGGCATGCAGTCCATGAACTCGTCGAGTTCCTCGATAGGCACGTCCACCAGGACGGACTTGCCCGCCGCGAGGATGCGCTTGAGCAGCGGGACCCACTGGATGATCGGCCAGTCCACGCCGAGGCCCTGCACCCACTGGATCGCCTGGATGCCCGGGTGCGCGAGGATTTCGTCGAGGTGGTTCGCCACGCCCTTGCCATCCACATGGTAGATCGCGTGGTCCATGCCCGCCATTTCGCGGGGCAGGTTCGCCAGCGAGAATTGCTCGAAATACGGCGTCGAGATCATGCATGAGACGTCGCAGCTCGGGATGTGCAGGCGGCCGGCGCAGGGAAGATTCATCCACGTGCCCGACGGCTGGCCCGCCGTCTTCAGCATCGTGTCGAAGTGGCCGAAGATCTTCTGGAAGTCGCGCACGGACAGCTCGGAGAGCTTTGCCAGCTTTTCCGGCTCCTCCGCCATCGCGAGGAAGAGGTTGTCCATGCCGCACCACGCCGCCACGCAGTCGAGATTGGGGTGGAAATCGGAGTACCCCACCCAGTATTTGTCGCCGCCGCGGGCGATGGCCGCGCGCGTGAGTTCCTCGAGCTTGCGGAAATAGACGCTTTGGAACGGATCGCCGCCGATGGGCGACAGGTCGTCGAGATCGGACACGACCGCCTCATACCACGAGGTGACCTCGCTGTATTCGAGCCGGCCGCCATAGAACGCCGAATAGACACTGGGGCCGAGGTTGGGCCAGAACATCGGGAAGGTCTCCGCGACCCACTCCTTGCCGGCGATCGACTGTTCGAAACTCGTGACCTGGTACTCCACGTCGAACCAGCGCGCCTCCAGCGACGGCCAGCGCTTCCGGTCGAGCGGCTCGCCGGCCTCGAACTGGGCGTTGTGCTTGTAGAAGCGGACCGGGGGACGATCGATGACCGACTGCTGCCACCAGGCCTCGATGCGTTCCACGCAGCGGGCGTAGTCGGGTTTGGTGGCAAGCGGGGTGAGCTGGTTTTTGAAAACAGGCGGCGGGGTTGGGGGTGACATGGGGATAAAGCACTGGGCCGGGCCAATGACGACCCGACCTGCCGAGGGTGCAGGTGATGCCGGCAAAGGTCGAGCGCGCCGGTCTGGAATTAGCCGGCATGGCGCGCGTGGTTGCCCCGCTAATGGCCGGCACTTCTCCACTCTGTCATTCTGAGGCGAAGCCGAAGTCCAGGTCTTGGCAGCTAGGGCGAACCATCCTCGGTGCGCCGCACCCATAGCTACGAGCGTGAGCGAGTGGAGGCTCGGCTCTTGGAAATAAGCGCAAAGACGCCAAGGTGACGCAAAGGCCGGATCTTCTTTGTCCAATCCTTCGCGTCTTTGCGTCTTCGCGCTTATTCCGCTCTGCCGCCATCTATTCCATTGCCTGCCTCGGGGGAGGTTATAGACTTTGGGTTTTCCCAAACGTTTGTTCCCCCATGAACAACCCCATATCCACCCTGCTTGATGGCAAGGATTCAGTGATTCATACCGTGCCCCCGCACGCCACGGTGTTCGAAGCCGTGCAAAAGATGGTCGCCGCCCGCATCGGTGCCGTGCTCGTCGTCGAAGGCGAGAACCTCGTCGGCATTTTCTCCGAACGCGATGTGCTGGTCCGCGTCGTCAGCCTGCACCGCGATCCGATGACGACTCCGGTCGCTCATGTGATGACGGTCGACCCGGTGACGATCGATGCCTCCACCACGCTGGAAGAGGTGCTCGATCAACACAGCGGCAAGGAATTCCGCCACCTGCCCGTACTGGACGAGGGACGCCTCGTCGGCATGGTGTCGGTCCGCGACATCCTGCGCTGGGTCGCGCAGAGCAGCAACACCCGGGTGGAATAACCCGCGACCAGATCACAAATTTTAACCACGGATTACACGGATCGCACGGATTCAATGGCCTCAGGAGGCTCAATAGGCACATAAGGAACCGGCTCATTTAACAGGAGGTAGCAGAGGAAGCAGAGATCGGAATCACACCTCTGCTTTCTATGTTTGTTCCGCGACAAGGCCCGGTCGTTTTGTGCATTCTAAGCCTACTGGGGCCAACTCTGCTGATCCGTGCGATCCGTGCCTGCCTTCCGTAGCCTTGGCGAAGGAGGGTAATCCGTGGTTAAAATATCCCGCGGATTGCGCGCTGATAACCTTCATTAGCCGGGTGCAAACCCGCCGGCGCGGCGGAAGCGCGTCTCGCCTTGCCCACCTGCCCGGGGCAGACTGAGGGAAGCCCGAACATGAACCGAAAACTAAGCTTCACCCTGACGGAGGAAACCAATCCGCTGCGGACACGTTCCATCGTGGACCTGTGCGACTATCTAACCGACAAGCTGCTGGTCCCCCGCTTCGCCGCCAGCGGAGCAAAGTGGCGCAAGGAGTACATGGACTTCTTCACCTTCGACAACACCTGTGATCCGCTGCAACCCACCGGGACGATCTATTTCAACGTGCCGCCCCTCTTCGCCGGTTGCGCCGCCTCGCTCGAACGCGCCGTGATCGACGAACTCGCGAAGCTCGGCATCAAGGTGGGCCATGTCGTGGCGGAAGTCCCTCCGTCCGGACCGCCCGCCCTCATCCTGCGCATTCCGATCACCGATAATCCCACGGCGCTCCTGCAGCCCCCGGAAGTCAACATGAGCCGCACCCGCGGCACCGTGGTCCTGCGGGATCTGCTGCATTACCAGCCGGTCAACGGCCGTTACGAATTCACCGCTGACGACATGCTCAAGCGCGTGGCGGAAGTCACCGAGCAGCGCATCGCCACCTGCACGGCGAGCCCGGTCCGCGAAGCCCACTCCACCGCCGGCGTGCACCGGCTGCCGAGTCCGGTGAGCACCGGAGCTGTGCGCCGCTGTCTCGAGGAAATCCGCCAGTTCGCCAACTGGGCGCTCGCGCACCATTATCTCCGCCTCGCCGCGGTGTGAGGATCTTAAGCAGGGCAGGTCTTCCGACCTGCCCTACTTTTCCATCCAGACCCGCGCCAATTTCGCCACCCGCTCCGCCGCCACCGGCACGGCCTCCGCCACGGCTGCGGTGGGCTGCGTTCCCAGCGTGAAGGGATCCGCCACCTCGACCGCAAAGATCCGCACCCGCCGGGGCATCGCCAGCCCGAGCGTGGCCCCGAGCGCCAGGGTCTCACCCACCCCCACGAAGTGGGGCGACGTCGCCGTCACCCGGGGCAGCTCGTCGGGGCCGATCTCGTGCACATGCCCGGGCTCTTCATGGCCGGTCTGCACCGCATCAACGATGATCAGGCTTTCGCAATCCACGATCTCGTCGAGGAGCGTCAGGCCCATCTCCGTCGTCTCCCGCACTGCGATGTCCGTTTCAGTTCCGATCCGCGCGCGCACTTCCCGGGCCACGAGCAGACCGACGGCATCGTCAGTCAGGATGTCGTTGCCGAGCCCGAGGACCAGGACGCGGCTGGAGTTGCCGGTGTGAGCGTGGGGTGGGTTTCGGAGATCGCAGTTCGCAGTTCGCAGTTCGAACTCTGCCAAACTTCGATCTCCGATCTGCGATCTGCGATCTGCGATTCCCTCGCTCATTCCTGCACCAGTTCCCGCACGAGCTGCCGATTGTGGTCGTGGATTCTCACCTTCAGCGGCAGGTGCCCGGGGAGCGTGTGCGTCGCGCAGCCGAGGCAGGGATCGTAGGCGCGGAAGGCCATCTCGACCTTGTTGAGCAGCCCTTCCGTGACATGCCCGGCCTTGATCAAGCCCTTGGCCGCACGCTCGACGCTCATGGCGATGCGCGCGGCATTGTTGCCGGTGGCGACAATGAGATTCGCACTTTTGATCACGCCGCGTTCATCGGTCTCGTAATCATGGAAGAGCGTGCCGCGCGGCGCCTCGACCACGCCGATGCCGCTCCGCGGCACCGCGGTCGGGATCCGGCGGACCTCCGGACTCGTGATTTCCGGGTCGTTGACCAGCTCGACCATCCGTTCGGCCGCGTAGAGCATCTCGACCACCCGGGCCCAATGGTTGGCGAGCGTGTGGTGCACGGGCCTGCCGCCGAGCACCTTGAAGAATTCCTCGTAGGCGGCCTGCGCCAGCGGCGTGGCCATGCCGTCGGCGACGTTCAGCCG
>JBIJDP010000364.1:0-3816 GCA_044344065.1 Opitutaceae bacterium | reverse complement strand
AGTAGATGCTCGTGTCCGGTCCCTCGGTGAAGCCATGCCAGCCGCGCTGCTTGAGGAAGGTGAACTTCATGTAGCTCCACGGTTCGACGTGCTCCGCGATGTGGTCGCGATACTCATGCGCCGCGAAGGTGCAGACCTCGCGGCCTTCACAGTCCACCACCCGCAAACGGCCGTCGTAGAAGTTCACGCGGTTCTGCGCGTCCACCATGCCCAGGTAGCAGGTGCGGTGCGTGTAGGCGTCGGACGTGATGAGCTTCACGTAGTCCGGATTACCGAGCACGAGCTGGTGGAAGACGTCGAGCGTCCACTGCGCGAAGGCCACCGCGTCCTGGGCGAGCTGGCGGAACCGGGGAAGGTCCGCCGCGGCGAGCGGCTTGCTCACGCCGCCGGGCAGGCCGAGGACGGGATGCACGACCTTGCCGCCGAAATAGGCGATGAGCTCGCGCAGGCGTCGCCGCGTGGTGATGACCCGCTTGCCGGCCTCGACGCCGACCTTGCCGATCACCCCCAGGATGTTGCGCTCCGCCGGCGGGGCCTCGGGGCCGACGATGAAGTCGGGTCCGCCGAGGATGAACACGTGCAGCGCGTGGTCCTCCAGCATGAAGGTGTTGTAGACCAGCTCGCGGATCTTCCGGCCCGCGGCCGTCGGCTCAATCTGGTAGAGGGCATCGAGCGCCTTGGTCGCTGCCATGTGGTGGGCCGTCGGGCAGACACCACAGATGCGACTGGTGATCTGCGGCATGTCCTCGGCGGGACGCCCGCGGCAGAAGACCTCGAAGCCCCGCAGTTCCGGCACCTGGAGATAGGCGCGTTCCACATCGCCCCTGTCATCAAGGTAGATGTCGATCTTGCCGTGCCCCTCGAGCCGCGTGATCGGGTCGATCGTGATGTTGCGCCGCTGGGCGGCCGTCGCCGCGTTGGCGCGAAGATTGCCGGCGTTGAAGAGCTGTTGGGTGGTTTCGTCCATGGCGCGGGGAGTTTCAGGTATGCGGCAGATCCACCCGGCGGCGGAGGAGGCTGGACGGCAGGCCGTAGCGGTAGAAGGTGCCGACCGGATCCGGGATGCCCTGCAGCACGGGATTGATTTCCTCCTCGGTCCTGCCCGCCACGTTGGCGCAGAGGGAGGAAAGGATCTTCGCGCCCTGGTCGCGCACCCGTGAGGTCGGGCCGAAGCAGCCCGTGCACGGCATGTTGCCGCAGGTGCACTGGGCGCCGCAGCCGCTGCGCGTCGCCGGGCCCATGCAGACGACCCCCTGCGTGAGGAAACATTTTTCCGGATCGAGCAATTGCTGGTGCGGACGGCGGAACGTGGTGAAGGCCACGTCGGCCGGCTTGGTGGCCTTGCGCGGACACTCCTCGCAAAGCGCACTGTCCGGTGCCAGCACGGAGCCCTTGGGCGGCAGGTTGCCGCTGAGCAATGCGGCGAAGGCAGCCTTCGTCAGGTTGGGCGTCGGCGGGCAGCCCGGAATGTAATAGTCCACGTCCACCACCTGATCGAGCGTGCGCACGACATTCCGCAGCTCCGGCAGATGCGGCGAGCGGCCGTCCTCGGTGAATTCCAGCTGAGGCCGCGTCCTGGCCTCGTTCACGACGGTCGGCGCATCCTCGTAGTTGAAGCGGAGGATATCCTCGCGGTCGAACTGGTTGGCGAGGCCGGGGATGCCGCCCAGCTGGGCGCACGCGCCGTAGGCGATCAGGTACTTGCTCTTCCGCCGCAGCAGCACCGCCATCTCCTCCTGCTCCGACGAACGGATGGCGCCGTTAAGCAGCGTCGCCGTGATCTCCCCGTCGCCGAGCGCCTCAAGGTCGTGGTATTTGAAATCCATCGCCACCGGCCAGAGCACGATGTCCACCTTCTCAACCACGCCGAGAATGTCCTCGGCGAGATCCACGACGGTCTCTTCGCAGCCGCCGCAGGAGGCGCACCAGTAAAAGGCGACCTTGGGTTTAGTCATGGGGAAAGGGTGATGGGTTATGGGTGAAGGGTTATGGGCAGGGTCCGGCCTCCGGACGGATCGTGGTGCGTTCGCATGCGGTGGTCGCTCCGGCTCGTCCGGCCTGCCCGCCGAAGCCTCGGCGAAGGCGGGGGCCGAGCCCTACCCATGACCTATGACCCATCACCCATGACCCTGCCGTGCGCTCACGCATGGGTTGCCTCCATTTCCGCTTCGGCGGCGGCCGCGACCCTGGCCTGCGCTTCGCGGGCCAATGCGATCACTTCCGCATCCCAGTCCGTGAACTTGCCGGGCAGGTCGAGCGGACCGAGCGCCTGGAGCTGCCGGGTCATGTCGTTGATGACGCTTTTGACCCGCTCGCCCTCGGCGGCGGAGATCCATTCCAGCCGCACGCGCGGGGCCGCGATGCCGAGATCGCCCAGCATGCGCTGCAGGAGCCGGTAGCGGCGCAGCATCTTGTAATTGCCCTCGACGTAGTGGCAGTCGCCCGGGTGACAGCCGCCGATGAGGACGCCGTCGGCGCCGCGGCGGAGCGCCTCGAGGATGAACTGGGGATCCACGCGGCCCGAGCACATGAGGCGGATGACACGGACGTTCGGCGCGTACTTCAGGCGGGACACCCCGGCGAGGTCGGCCGCGGTGTAGGTGCACCAGTTGCAGAAGAACGCGACGATGCGGGGCGTCCACGCGATGCCGGAGGCAGGGGTCGGAGGGTTCATGGCGGGGTGGCGACGGCCGGAGGCGGTTCGCGGGTCAGCAGTCCGGCGATCTCGCTGAACACCTCGTCGTCCTCGAACAGGTGCTGGCCGATCGAGCCCGACGGGCACGAGCCGACGCAGGTGCCGCAGCCCTTGCAGAGCGCCTCGTTGATCACGGCCTTGCCGGTGGCCTCGTCGAAGGCGATGGCGGTGTACGGACAGAGCGGGAGGCAGGACTTGCAGCCCGAACAGTCGGCGAGGATGTAGGCCGTGTTGGGCTCCTGCATGATGAAGCCGCGGTCAATGAGCGCGAGCGCCTCGGCCGCCGCCGCCCCGGCCTGCGCGACGGTGTCGGGGATGTCGCGCGGCCCCTGGCAGCAGCCCGCAATGAACACGCCGTCGGTGAATGTGTTCACCGGCGCGAGCTTCGGGTGCCGCTCAAGGAAGAAGCCCTCGGTGCCGCAGCTCATGTTGAACATCCGGCGCACGTCCTGTGCGTCGGCGTGCGGCTCCAGGCCCGTGGCCAGCACGACCATGTCCACGGCGATGCGCCGCACGACGCCGGCGAGCGTGTCCTCGACGCGGATGACAAGCTTGCCCTCCTCCTCGGGGATCATGGCCCAGTCGGTCACCTCGCCCACGCGACCGCGGATGAAGTGCACGCCCTCCTCGTTCAGCTTGTCGTAGAATTCCTCGTAGCCCTTGCCGGGGGCGCGGATGTCGATGTAGAAATTGTAGAGCTCGGCGCCGGTATGCTCCTTCAGCAGGTGCGCGAGCTTCATCGAGTACATGCAGCAGACGCGCGAGCACCAGCGGTTGGTCTTCTTGTCGCGCGAGCCGACGCAGTGGATGATGGCGATGGCCGACGGGCGCCGGCCGTCGCGCAGGATCACCTCGCCGGCGGTGGGGCCGGAGGCGTTGACGAGGCGCTCGACCTCGAGAGCGGTGTACACGTTGGGATAGGTGCCGTAGCCGTACTGCGGCACGCGCCGCACGTCGAAGGGCTTGAACCCGGTGGCGACGATGATCGTGCCGACCTGGATTTCCTTCGTCTCCTCCTTCTGCGTGAAATCAATGGCCTTGCGGTCGCCGCAGGCCTCGACGCAGGTCTTCTTGCAGCGGTCGGTGAGCACGCCGCGCTTGAAGTTCAGGCACACCTGCGG
>JBIJDP010000539.1:0-2782 GCA_044344065.1 Opitutaceae bacterium | reverse complement strand
TGCCCGCCTGGGCGCGTTGCAGGGCCCGCACGTAGGCGATGACCGCCCAGCGATCCTCGGGCTTCAGTTTGTCGGCGTAGGAAAGCATGTTGTTCTTGCCGTGGGTGATGGTGTTGTAGATGTCGCCGTCGGCGATCTTGCGCAGGCGCTCGTCGTGGTACGTCGGCGTGGCGCCCATGCCGTACTGCTTCGTGATGCCGTTGCCGTCGCCCAAGGCGCCGTGGCAGGGGGCACAATAGATGGTGTAGCTCTGCCGGCCGCGCTCGAGCAGCTTGCGGTCAACCTGCAGGCTCGCTGGCAGTGTGGCGACGAGAGCGCCGGAGGCATCCTTGCCGGTGTAAAGGACATCGTCGTTGCGCAGCGGCTGGCCGGCCGGGCCGTAGCCGGTGGCCACCACACCCGGAGGCAGGGGGCGGTCCGCCCGGCCGTCGGCGAAGAAGCGGCTCGAGGCCTGGTGCTTGTACTTCGACTGGTTCCGCATCGAGGGGAAGGCCCAGTCGGGGAAGACATCCAGCGGGGGACGGGTGAAGAGGGTGCCGCGCAGGCCCAGCACGGACAGGGCGAGGACCACGAGAAAGGCGGTGACGAGGTAGACGTTGCGCATGGCTCAGGCTTCCAGCTCCTTGATGTCGCGGCCACCGGCCTTCTCGAGCAGGCCCTTGGTGTTGGGGAGGTTGAAGCGGGGGTCGCGGGATTCGATGACCAGGAAGAAGGTGTCATCCATGCCCCGCTTGATGTGCTCGTACTTCAACACCGGGTGGTAGTGCTTCGGCAGCCCGTTGAGGAACAGCATGCCGCCGATCGTGGCGAAGGCCGTGAAGAGAATCGTGAGCTCATAGCTCACCGGGAAGGCGAACATCGGGCTGAAGAAGGGCTTGCCGCCGACGATCAGCTTGTAGTCGTAGGCGCCGGTCCACCAGATGAGCGACATGCCGGTGCAGAAGCCGGTGATGCCGCCGGCGAGCGAGAACCGCGGGACGATGGAGCGCTTCAGGCCCATGGCCTTGTCGAGGCCATGGATCGGGAAGGGCGAGATGCAGTCCCAGTGCTTGTAACCAGCATCGCGCACCTGTTCCGCCGCGTGGTAGATGGCGGCGGGGGTCTCGAAGGTGGCGATCAGACCGTAGGATTGGGCGGACATGGCGGGGGCGATTAGTGGTGGTCGTGACCCGCGTGCGGATCAGCCTGGGGCGTAACGGCCTTGAGCTCGGCCATCGGCATGATGGGGAGGAACCGGATGAAGAGCAGGAACAGCACCGAGAAGACGCCGAAGGTGCCGAAGAAGGTGAAGATCTCCACGATCGACGGGCTGTAGTAACCCCAGCTCGAGGGCAGGAAGTCGCGGGCGAGCGAGGTGACGATGATCACGAAACGCTCGAACCACATGCCGACGTTGACGAAAATCGAGAGGACCCACACCAGCGTCGTGTTTTCGCGGACCTTTTTGAACCAGAAGAACTGCGGCGTGATCACGTTGCAGGTGATCATGATCCAGTAGGCCCACGCGTAATGGCCGAAGGCGCGGTTGATGAACGCGAAGCCTTCATACGGGTTCGCGCCGTACCACGCGATGAAGAACTCCATCGAGTAGGCGTAGCCCACGATGGTGCCCGTCGCCAGGGTGATCTTGCACATGCAGTCGATGTGATACTGCGTGATCAGGTCCTCCATGTGGTAGATCGCCCGGAGCGGCAGCATGAGCGTGAGCACCATGCCGAAGCCGGAGAAGATGGCGCCC
The DNA here is from genome assembly GCA_044344065.1 of Opitutaceae bacterium. Classification (GTDB taxonomy): domain Bacteria; phylum Verrucomicrobiota; class Verrucomicrobiia; order Opitutales; family Opitutaceae; genus UBA2377. The sequence continues at coordinate 1,044 of JBIJDP010000539.1, read as the reverse complement.
GCCACGAAGTACGGGGGGAAGATCGTCGTGTGCCAGCCGGGAAGCAGCGACACCGCGAAGTCGAAGGACACGATGGTGTGCACCGAAAGCACGAGCGGGGTCGAGATGCCGGCGAGGATCAGGTAGGCCATCTCGTAGTTGCTCCAGTGGCGGTTGGAACCGCGCCAGCCGAGGGCGAAGAAACCGTAGAGGAAGGAACGGAGCCGGTTGCCCGTCGCATAGAAACGGTCGCGCAGCACCGCGAGGTCGGGGATGAGGCCGACGTACCAGAAGAGCACGGACACCGTGCCGTAGGTCGAGACGGCGAACACGTCCCACTCGAGCGGCGAACGGAAGTTCTGCCAGATCACGTTGGAGTTCGGGATCGGGAACAGGTACCAAGCGTACCAGACGCGACCGACGTGGAAGACCGGGAAGATCGCTGCGCAGACCACGGCGAAGATCGTCATGGCCTCGGCCGCGCGGTTGATGGAGGTACGCCACTTCTGGCGCAGCAGACACAGGATCGCGGAGATCAGGGTGCCGGCGTGGCCGATGCCGATCCAAAACACAAAGTTGACGATGTCCCACGCCCAGTTGACCGGGTTGGCGTGGCCCCAGACACCGACGCCGGTCGAGACGAGGTAGGTGATGCCGGCGACCGTGAACGAGGCGACGAAACATGCGACCACGAAGCAGACCCACCACCAGGCGGGGGTCTTGCCCTCGATCAGGCTGCAGATCTTTTCGGTGATCCAGGAGAAGCTGCGGTTGTTGGAGACCAGGACCGCGCGCGGGAGCACCGCAGGCTTGAGTTCCTGCAGGATCGCGGGCGCGGTGGCGGCATTGTCAAGGTGTGCCATTAGCTGAGCCCTCCGTTGCGGCTGGCCGCATTGGTACCGGCGTGGCCACCGTCAGGCTTGGTCTCGCCGTGCCCCCCTGCCCCTTGGCCGTCGTTGCCATGGCTTGGATTGTTTTTGCTGTTGTGCTCCACGCGGCTGAGCGGACGCGCGTTGTAGTCAGGCATCTTCGGGTTGGGATTGCGGAGTTTGCCCAGATAAGTGG
>JBIJDP010000538.1:0-2783 GCA_044344065.1 Opitutaceae bacterium | reverse complement strand
GACGTTCTTGTCGAAAAGGGCTGGGTGAGAAATCTCGCCGACATCTACCGGCTCCGCCGCGACGACCTGCTGACGCTCGGCAAGAGCGTGGAGAAATCCACCGACAATCTGCTGGCTGCCATCGAAACCAGCAAGCGGGCGGAGTTGTGGCGGGTGATCCACGGGCTCGGCATCACGCATGTTGGCGTGGCGGCCGCGAAGGACCTGGCGAAGCACTTTGGCAGCCTCGAAGCCCTGGCCGCGGCCCGGCTGGAGGATTTCATCCGCGAGAAGAAGCAGAGCGTGATCGACGGCATCGGCGAGACCATGGCGCGCGCGATCCTCGCCCATTTCCAGAATCCGGCCAACCGGGCGCTCATCGACGAACTGCGCGCCCTGGGCCTCGAGCCGCTGGCCCCGGCCAAGTCCGCTCCGGTGAGCGCGGTGCTGGCGGGCAAGACCTTCGTGCTGACCGGCACGCTGCCGACAATGACCCGCGATGAGGCCGCGGCGAAGATCGAGGCGGCCGGCGGCAAGGTCAGCGGCAGCGTAAGCAAGAAGACCAGCTACGTCCTCGCCGGGGCCGAGGCTGGCTCGAAGCTCGACAAGGCGAAGGAACTCGGCGTGCCCGTGATCGACGAGGCCGAATTGCTGCGGATGTTGAACGAGTGAAGGGTTGAACGGGGAAACCGGGAAGGCAGTAAACCGACGCGATATCTGCGGTTTCGAGGGCGCACACAAGGTGCGCCCCTACGTCGAACCATCGCCTGCAAGCAGGCTCCTTCGTATCCGGTGCTTGCGGCCAAGTCGGGTTTGGCGCGTCATGCAGCCGTGGTTTCAAGCGTGTGGACCAATCTGAAGGAGAAACGCCCCGTGTGGCTGGCCGGTGCGGCCATCGCGCTGGCGGCGTACCACAACTCCTTCGGCGGGCCGTTTCTCTTCGATGACGAGCAGTCCATCCTGCACAACCCGAGCATCCGGAGTTTCGCGACGGCCCTGGCGCCGCCGGGCGGGTTCGGCTTCACGGTCAGCGGCCGGCCGCTGCTCAACCTTTCGCTCGCGCTCAACTACGCCGTCAGCGGAACCGATGTCTGGAGCTACCATGCGCTCAATCTCATGATCCACGTCCTGGCAGGGCTGACGCTGTTCGGATTGGTGCGGCGGACGCTGGCGCTGCCGGTATTGGCGCGACGCTTCTCGGGTCAAGAACTGCCGGCGGCTTTCGTCATCGCATTGTTGTGGACACTGCACCCGCTGCAGACCGAGTCGGTCACCTATCTCATCCAGCGCGCCGAGTCGCTGATGGGTTTGTTCTACCTGCTCACGCTGTACGGTCTCGTGCGGACGGCCACGGCGGAACCGGCGCAGGGCTGGCGGGTGATCACTGTTGCCGCCTGTGCCCTCGGCATGGGCTGCAAGGAGGTCATGGTGACGGCGCCGGTGGTGGCGGTGCTTTACGACCGGACTTTTCTGGCGGGCAGTTTTCGCGCCATGTGGGAGCGGCGGCGGGGACTTCATGCCGGCCTCTTTCTTGCCTGGCTGCCGTTGGCCTGGCTGGTGGTGACGGCGGGCGGGGACCGGGGCGGCACCTTTGCACTGACCCCGACGGCGTTCGCCGGTTATTGGCTCACGCAATTCGAGGCGGTGGCGCGCTATCTGCAACTCGCGCTGTGGCCGTCGCCACTGGTGTTCGAGTATGGTGTCACCAAGGTCTCATCGTGGACCCAGGTGCTGCCATACGCGGTGCCGGTGCTGGCGGCGGTCGGCGCCACCCTCTGGGCGCTGCGGCGCCGGCCGGTGGCGGGATTTTTTTGGGCGGCATTCTTTTTGATCCTCGCCCCGACGAGTCTCCTGCCCGGCATCACCCAGACCATTGTCGAACACCGCATGTACCTGCCGTTGGCGGCGGTGATCGCGTTCGTGGCCGGTGCGGCCATGGCGTTCACGGGCCGCCGCGTGTGGCCGGTAATGCTGGTGCTGGCTCTGGTGGCGGGAGGGCTCACGGTGCAGCGCAACGCGGACTACCAGGATGAGTTCCGCCTGTGGCAGGACACCGTGGCGAAGCGACCGACTAGCGCCAAGGCGCAGAACAATCTCGGCCGGATGCATTTCCTGCGCGGTGAATTGGCCGAGGCCCGGCAACGCTATGAGATCGCCGTGTCACTCGATCCCGGATCGGCGCAGACCCGCTACAATCTCGGCCTCGTGCTCGATGCCACGGGTCAGCCGGAGGCGGCGCTCGCACAATACGGCGAGGCCGTGCGGATACTACCCTATTTTGCACAGGCCAAGGTCAGGGCGGCGTCCGCGCTCCTGCGACTGGGGCGTCCGGCCGAGGCGGTCGCACCGGCGGCGGAGGCCACCCGGCTGCTGGTCGAACCGGCGGAGGCGTATTTCACTTTGGGCCAGGCCCAGGCCATGCTCGGCCGGCCGGCCGAGGCAGAGGTAAGTTACCGGGCGGCCGTGAAGTCCGATCCGCGCAGGCCGAGGCGCGGCTGAACCTCGGCATCATGCTGGCGCAGTCGGGGCGGATGCCCGCGGCGCTGGAGCAACTGGGCGAGGCGGCGCGGCTGCGGCCGCAATTGCCGGAGGCGCACGCCAATCTCGGGATCGTCCTGGCGGAATCGGGTCGGCTGCCCGAGGCGGTGGCGAGTTTTCAACGCGCCTTGGGGCTGAGGCCGGATTACGCCGCGGCGCATTACAACCTGGGCAACACGCTGCTGCGGCTCGGCCGGATGGAGGAGGCGAGGGGGCATTCGCCGCAGCCTTGAAAGCCGCGCCGGATTTCGAGGCGGCAAGGGAGA
>JBIJDP010000028.1:0-10123 GCA_044344065.1 Opitutaceae bacterium | reverse complement strand
CACCGGCGTCGCCACCGGGGCGGAAACTGGAGAGCCGGTACTCGTGCACCAAAAACCTGCCGCCGGGCCGCTTGCCGTTCCCGCCACCAGCGACGAATTCGTTGGGCCATCGCTTGCGCCGCAATGGCAGTGGCAGGCCAATCCCGGCGCGGACTGGTTTTCCCTCTCCGCCCGTCCCGGCTGGCTGCGGCTTTATGTCCAACCGGAGCCCGCGCCCGGCAATCTCTACGATGCGCCGCACCTCTTGCTGCAGAAATTCCCGGCCCCGGAATTCACCGTCACCGCCAAGCTGGAGTTCACGCCCAAGTCCGAGGGCGACAGCGCGGGACTGATGGTCTTCGGCTATGACTATGCCTGGATCGGCTTGGTGTTGAAACAGGGTGTGCCGGCGCTGGTGCAATTCACCTGCCGTGAAGCGGCCAAGGGCAGGCCGCAGGAAGGCGTGGTCATCCAACCCCGCCACTCGGCCGGCTCCGTCTGGCTCCGGGTCACCGTGGGCGAGGGCGGTCAATGCCGTTTCGCCTCCAGTCTTGACGGAGCGCAATTCACTTCCGCCGGCGGGGTCTTCACCGCCACCGCCGGCCGCTGGGTCGGCGCCAAGGTCGGCCTCTTCGCCGCCGGCCAGCCAGGCGCGCACGCTGATTTCGACTGGATCCGTTTCGCGCCGCTCTGAAGTTTGGTGAGCCAGTCGGGCTGTGCTCATCGATGTGCAGCTAAAATCAACTCCCGCACCCGCGCCCGGCACATCACCATTGTTCGCCGGAGGACAGCCCCGCCAAGCCGAGAGGGTTCATCGTCAGGTTATCTGACGTAATTTTGGTCAGCGTCTGATATCCAAGTCTCAATGTTCACAACCGGGCGGGCGCGAGCTGGCGGCGGTGGGCCGAGGGCGTGACGCCATGCCGCCGACGGAAGGCGGAGGCGAAGACAGACGGGCTTTCAAAGCCGGCGGCGTACGCGATCTCGCCGAGCGTCAGTCCCGGCTCGGCCATGAGTTCGAGCGCGCGCTCGAAGTGCAGGCGCTGGGCCTCGGCGTAGACCGAGGTCCCAAGCGCGGCGCGGAAGCGCAGCTCCAGCACGCGGCGCGTCACGCCGGCCGCCCGGGCGACCTCCTCCACATAGATGGTGTTGCCCACGTGCTCGCGCATGTGGTCGAGGGCCTGCGCGACGACCTCGTCATCCACCGCGAACCGGTCGGTCGAGCGGCGCGTCACGATTTTTTGCGGACTCACCAGGATCTCGCGCGGCGGAACGGGTTTTCCCTCCAGCATCGCCTGGAGGGTCTCGGCGGCGAGGATGCCGATCTGCCGGGTGTTGAGCTGGATGCTGGACAGGGCGACGTGGGCAAACTCCACGCGCGCCAGATCGTTGCCCACGCCGAGGATGGCGACGTCCTCGGGCACGCGCCGCCCGACATGGGCGCAGGCCTCGTCGAGCTCGAGCGCGACGCGGTCGGTGAACCCGAGGATGCCCACGGGACGCGGCAGGGCCCGGAGCCAGTCGGCGAGGCGCGCCCGGGTGGCGTCGGAGTAGGGGGCGTTCTGGTCGCCCTGCGGCAGGTTGTGCCGCGGGATCGGCGTGGTCACCCCGAGCCGGCGGGCCTCCTGGCAAAATCCGCGGTAGCGCAGCACCGAGCCGAGGTGCGTCGTGTTGCCGCAATAGGCAAAATGGCGGTAGGCCCGGCCGTGCAGGTGCCGGAGCGCGAGTTCGCCCGCGCGCAGGTCGTCGGTGTTGATCAGCGGCAGGCGCGGCGTGGGGATCTGCCCGGAGACGTTGACCACCGGCAGGCCGAGCGAGGCCAGCACGGTCTCGTTCCGTCGGGTCGCCACGCGCGCAATGATGCCGTCGGGCTTCAACCGGCGCAGCGCCGCGGCATCATAGGCGCGCGGATCGCTGAACTTGAGCACCGTGACCTCCGGCCGCTGGTGGAAAAACCGCGCGATCCCGCGCAGGATGCCGCGGCCATGCTCGGTTGCGAGCGACAGATAGACGGCAATGCGCAGGGGCGGGGCGGGGGGCATGGGCTGATTATTTGACCACGGATTTCACGGATGACACGGATGAGGAAAGGGATTGAAACCGCGAAGGACGCAGAGGAGTGCGCAAGGAATGCCGGTGGGCGGACGGTTCTTCGCGTCCCCTTGCACTGCCGTGAGGCAATTTCCTCTCAAGTGGCCGGGAATTTGAAGTAGCCACAAAGAACACGAATTTCCCAATGCGGATGCAGCGCTCGAGGCGCTTATAAGGGCGCAGGAGACTTCCGCCAACCAGATGGAAACCCTGTGCTCTTGGTGGTAATAAAAATCAGCCTTCACTTTGGTTGACCTCCGACTCCGCCCAGGGCCTTGAGCCTGGCGAAACGGCGGCCTGGCCGCGCTGCGGCCTTCGCGGGGTTAACGCTGTGCCCCTTCCGTGCCATCCGTGGTTAAATGATCAGGGTTCTTGGTTTTTGTCATGGCCCCGCCAGCCAAACCGGCTTTCGCAAAATATAAACTCTTTTTCGCAATAACCGGTATTCATGCCCCCGCCTTCCGACTATGATGGCGGTCCGGTCAACCCCCGGCCCTTCCCCATGAGCTCCTATCTCACCCAACTCTTCGGTCTCACTGGCAAGGTCGCCGTCGTCATCGGCGGCACCGGCGAACTCTGCGGCGCGATGGCCGAGGGCCTCGCCGGCGCCGGCGCCGAGGTTGTGCTCGTCGGCCGCAACGCCGACAAGGCCGCCGCCCGCCTCGCGAAGATCACCGCCGCGGGCGGCAAAGGCTGGTTCCACGCCGCCGAGGCCAGCAGCAAGGCCGGACTCGAGGCCCTGCGCGACGCGGTCCTGCAGAAGTCCGGCCGCATCGACATCGTCATCAACGGCGCCGGCATCAACTCCGCCACGCCCTTCCTCGACATCACCGAGGAGGAGTTTGACCGCATCGTGCGGGTCAACCTCAAGGGCGTGTTCCTCGGCTGCCAGGTCTTCGGCCAGCACCTCGTGGCCGCGGGTCAGGGCGGCTCGATCATCAACCTCGGCTCCATGTCCGGCGTCGTCCCGCTCTCTCGCGTCTTCACCTACTCGGCGACCAAGGGGGCCGTGCACAACCTCTCCCTCAACCTCGCCCGCGAGTGGGCCCCGCACAAGGTGCGCGTCAACGTCCTCGTGCCCGGCTTCTTCCCCGCCGAGCAGAACCGCAAGGTGCTCACGCCCGAGCGCGTCGCGAACATCATGGGCCACACGCCGATGAAGCGCTTCGGCGAGGCCCGCGAACTCATCGGCGCCACCCTCCTCCTCGCCTCCGACGCCGCCGGCTCCTTCATCACCGGCGAGGAACTCATCGTCGACGGCGGCTACCACGCGATGACGATTTAATTCCAATTCTTTAACCACGGATCACACGGATTTCACGGATCTGAGGATGGCCACATAAGGCTCAGAAATCTTAAAAAAGACCAAACCATCCGGGATTTAATTTCTGAGCCTTATGAGCCTTTTGTGGCCATCTCTCACCGCTGTCTTGCCGAATCTGTGTGATCCGTGAAATCCGTGGTTAAATAAAATCTCCTTCTCCCATGCCTGCCATCAATGCCTTCCTCCTGCAGCACAACCTGCGCATTGCGCAGAATCCCTGCATTTCCCCAGACTTCTGCCTCGACTGGTCCGCCCTCAGCGCCCGGCTGGTCTCCGGCGCGCCGCTCCAGGAATGGTCCAAGAGCCGTTTTGACACCGCCGCCGGCGCCTGGACCCTTATCGAGGATCCGGCCACCGGCGACTGCGCCTGGCGGCTCGAAGCCCGCCAGCCCGGCCACGCGGTCGGTCTCCTCGACGGCGGCATCGCCCTCAGCGGCGAACTCGCGGTCTTTCCCGCCACCTGGGCCAACCTGCTCAAGCTCAAGAACCTGATCCAGGAGCACGATCCCGCATCGACCATCTTTCCGACCGCCACCGCGCAGCTCGGCCGCAGCACGCTCGGCGTCGGCGCCCGCTTCACCGCGCTGCACTGGCCCGCCGTTGAGTGGACCATGAGCGCGCTCGAGCTCGGTCTCACCGCCAACCAGAATTCCATCCCGCGCGAACTGGTCTACGACGTCGACGCCATGCTGGCCAACCGCCTCGACACCGTGCCGTTCCCCTTCATCGGCACGAGCGTGCCCGAAGGCCACCAGGGCCAGAGCGTCGAGGGCATGAGCCACGGGTGTGTGCTCTCCAAGCTGAAGACCGGCTTCCACCGGCGCCGGATCGCCTGGTCATTCAACGCCGACCACCAGCCCATCGGCGGCAAGTTCGACGGCCGCGAGGACGCTCTCGTTCGCGGCTGCCTGCTCGCCAGCTACATCACCTTCGACCTCTCGCCCGAACTCGCGCTCAACCGCCCCGCCACGTTCGCGGACCTGCCCCCGGACACCGTCACGCGGACGCGCGCCCGCGTCGCCGCCGCCGGCGTGACCCTCGATGACGCCGCGTTCAGCCAGCTGCTCGTCACCGTCTGGCCTTCGTTGCTCAAGATGAAGCGCCGCGAAGAAAAGTACGCCGCCGCCCGCGCCGCCGCCTTCACGACCGCCGCCGGCCGCGCCTACCTGCGCGAGCTCTCCATTGACGAGCTGCCCGGCCTCACCACGCCCGCAACCACGGCCATCATGCTCGCGCTCTGCGAGATCATGGGGATGCCCGTCAACTTCGTCGCCCCCGCCTTCGGCTTCCAGAAGAACACGCCCTATCCCGACAACGCCGCCCTGCAGCAGCTCATCGAGGCGCAGTGGAACGTGTGCCGTCAGTTCGGCGTGAGCATCGGCTTCCACTCCGGCTCCGGCAAATCCGCCGAGAACTACCAGGTCATGGGCCGGGTCACCGGCAGCGCCCTCGAGATCAAGACCAGCGGCCGCTACACCTACGAGATGGGCGTGGCCCTCGCGCAGTCGAAGGATCCCACCGACGCCGCGCTCTGGCGCGACTGGTACCGCTTCACCCTCGACATGGCCGGCGCCGGCGCCTTCAGCCCCGACGCCACCGAGCAAAAGATGGCCCGCACCTTCGTCACCACCTCGCTGACGGCCGCGGCTTCCGGCCCCGGTGGGAGCGACCTTGCTCGTGACGTCTTTGTCACCCCCGCCGCCTGCCGCTCCGCCCTCGAGGCGCTGCCGCCGTCGCCGGACCACATGTTCTTCTTCGAGTACAATTTCCTCTACGTCCTCGCCGCTGGGGGCAGGCCCGAGAAGTCCGCCCTCGGCGACCATTCACCCGCCGGCTACATTCAGCGGGCGCGGTTCTACGGCATCAGCGCCGAGGCCCGCCTGGGCTTCGCCCGCCGCATCGCCGCCTACCTGATCTTCCTCGCCGAAAACACCGGCCTCGCCTCCCCGGAACGCTGCGCCGCCACCCGCAAGCTCCTCGCCAGCTACACCACGCTGGCGGCGATGCTCAATGATATCAGTAGATGAAAAGTAGCGAGTAGTGGGTAGCGAGTAGCGAGCATACGAACAAAGCACCGCTGCCAACCTACTCGCTACCCGCTACTCACTACGCGCTACTACTTCCCTATGAAATCTTTCATCCACGACGACTTTCTCCTTCAGTCCGACGCCGCCCGCTCGCTCTACCACACGTACGCGCAGGCGGAGCCGATCTACGACTACCACTGCCACCTGCCGCAGAAGCTGATCGCGGACAACCACTGCTTCGCCGACCTCGCCGAGATCTGGCTCGGCGGCGACCACTACAAATGGCGGGCCATGCGTTCCAATGGCACGACCGAGCGCGTCTGCACCGGCGACGCCGCGCCGCGCGAGAAGTTCGACGCCTGGTGCGCCGCCGTCCCGCACACCCTGGGCAATCCGCTCTACCACTGGTCGCACCTCGAACTGAAGCGCTACTTCGGCCTCGACGTCATCATCAGCCCGCAGACGGCCGACATCATCTGGCGCGAAGCCAATGCGAAGCTCGCGAACCTGCGCGTGCACGACATCCTCGCCGCCAACCGGGTCGCCGTCATCTGCACGACGGACGACCCCGCCGATTCGCTCGCCGATCACGCCCGCATTGCCAGGCTGGGCATCAAGACCCGCGTCTATCCGACCTTCCGCCCCGACAAGGCCCTCGGCGTCAATGCTCCCGCCGCCTACAATCCCTGGCTCGAACGCCTCGGCGGCGAGGCCGGCCTGCCGGTGAGGACCGTTGACGACCTGTTGAGTGCGTTGAAAAGGCGCCACGACGACTTCCATGCCGCCGGCGGGCGGTTGTCGGACCATGGACTCGAAACCGCGTTGGCCGAGCCCTGCACGCCGGCCGAGGCCGCGGCCATTTTCGCCGCCGCGCGCGCCGGCCGCGCCGCCTCGCCCGCCGAATGGGCGAAGTTCGGGTCGTTCCTCATGCTCGAGTTCGGCCGCTGGGATGCGGCGAGGGGGTGGACCAAGCAGCTGCACCTAGGGGCCATGCGCAACAACAACTCCCGCCTGCTGAAGTCGCTCGGTCCTGACACCGGCTTCGACAGCATCGGCGATTTCCCGCAGGCCCGCGCGCTCGGCCGCTACCTCGACGCCCTCGATGCCACCGGCGAGCTGCCGCGCACCGTGCTCTACAATCTCAATCCCGCCGACAACTACGCCTTCGCGACCATGATCGGCAATTTCCAGGACGGCTCCGTGCCCGGCAAGATCCAGCTCGGCAGCGGCTGGTGGTTCCTCGACCAGAAGGAGGCGATGGAGTGGCAGATGCATGCGCTGGCGAATCTCGGCTTGCTCAGCCGCTTCGTCGGCATGCTCACCGACTCGCGCAGCTTCATGAGCTACACCCGCCACGAGTATTTCCGCCGCGTCCTCTGCAACCTCCTCGGCGCCCAGCTGGAGCGCGGCGAACTTCCCGCCGATCCCGCGCACATCGGCGGCATGGTGAAGAACATCAGCTTCGCCAACGCCCGCGCCTACTTCCGGTTGGGGTTAGACCAGGCTTACGCCATGTAGGCAGCCCGCTTGCGGGCGCGGTTCGGGCGCGCGCAAGCGCGCTGACCTACTCAATGCCGCGATCCGCTTTAGATGTCTAGCCGCAAAAAGGCGCAAAAATCCCAACGCGAAAGAATCGTCCAAGGCGCCTATAAGCGCGCGTGCGAGATTGTCAGCCGGACGGCAATTTGTGCCTTTTTGCGGCAAAAAATCCGAATCGAGCAAGACCGCATGGCGGACGCTCCACATTTGCACCCAGTCATCCTTTGCGGTGCACGCCGATGCGCACTGCCCGCTTTGTCACGTAATACGTGAAAAAGCTTCCGCCCCGCCGCCTGCCAGCGCCCCCGCGCAGCGCCGGTAAAGCCCCAGCAGTTCGGGCCTGCAAGGACGATGACCAGCTTCTTCACCGATCGTGTGCCCCAAACGCTTTGTCACGTATTACGTGACAAAGCGTTTGGGGGGTGAGCGGGGAAGCGCCGGGGTTGCCTGACGCGGCTTGTCAAACGGGGCGGGAAGGGGCGATGCTCGCGGCCACGCCATGAGCTCCGCCATAATTGTCCATTCGCGTTTTGATGCGGTCTGGCCGTTTGCGGCCGATCATGCCCGCAAGCTCTGGGCGGCGCAGGGTCCGGTGGAGTTTGTGCGGCTCGCCGCCGCGGACAACCGGCCGGCGGGCGAGGTGCTAGTGGCACCGGCCGGGGTCACGCGCCTGCTGCTGCTCGACGTGCCGTTCTCCACGGTCTGCGCGGCGCGGTTCCCGGCGCTCCGGGAAATCGCCTGGAACGAGGGCGGCTACACGCACGAGAGCACCGAACGGGCGGTCGTGCTCGCGGCGCTGTCGGCGCGCGGGGTGCGGGTGATCCGGCATACGTCGGAAGGATTCTGGGGACAGTCGGTGGCGGAGTTCGGCCTCGCGCTCACGTTGTCGGCGCTGCGGCGCATTCCGCAGCTGCACCATGAGATGCTGAGCAGCCGGAAGCCGTGGGACTATTCGCCTCCGGGCGGGGTGGGGCAGCCCGGGGCGCGCGGACACCAGTTCGGCGACGACCCGCGGTTCACCTGCGGCACGCTTGAGGGCAAACGCGTGCGGATAGTCGGGGCGGGTAACATCGCCAGCCGCTACGCCAGCTTCTGCCAGATGTTGGGGGCAGACGCGGCCGCCTGGGATCCGTATGCCGCCGAGCCGGCGTTCCACCGCAGCGGCGCGCGGCGCGAGCATTTCCTCGAACGACTGGTCCGCGATGCCGAGGTCTTTGCGCCGATGGTGCCATTGACCGACAGCACCCGCGGACTCGTAACCGCGGCGCACATCGACGCACTGCCGCGCGGCACACTGGTGGTGCTCGTGACCAGGGCTGGCATCTGCGACATGGCGGCGTTGCGCCGACGGGTGCTGGCCGACGAACTGGCCCTGGCCGCCGACGTCTTCGACGTCGAGCCGCTGCCGCTCGACGATCCCCTGCTGGGGCGGGCGAATGTCGTCCACACTCCGCACAACGCCGGCCGCACCCGCCAGGCCAACGAGCAGTGGACGGAGATGCTGCTGGCGCAGTTTCTGCCGGCTTAGCGGGTTCGCCGCCGGGAGCTCGGAGTTGGCCGGGTAACCGCGCATGAACTGAAGGCCTAGCGCTGCCGTCAGCAAGTCGGCCGGGAGCTTGCTCCCGCTCCGGGCGCGCCAGCCAGCAGGCGGCCTGCCGGAACCACTTTTTGGCTTCGCCAGCTTCGAGGGCGTTCGGCGCCGACCGGCTTCTTCCGCATTGGTGCTAGCGTGGCCCGCCACCGGCCGCGTGGGCACTTCGTTCCAACGCGGCTAGGAAAGCAACCGGCGTCACCGGAGTGGACTAAGATTTATATCTTGCTTAATTAAGAAAATACTTAATTATGTCCCCTATGCTCAGTCTTTCCGCCCTTTCCGATCCCACCCGCCGCCGTATCATTGAGCTGCTGGCAGCCGAGGAGCACACCGCCGGAGAGCTTGTGGCTGAATTCAACATGTCCGCCCCGGCCATCTCACAACATCTGAAGGTCTTGCGTGATTCCGCGCTCGTGCAGGTGCGGCCGGAGGGACAGCGCCGGGTTTACGCGGTCAATCCGGCTGGTTTCGAGGAACTCGATGCCTGGCTGCATCGCATGCACGGATTTTGGAGCCGGCGGCTTGATGACCTCGAACAGGCCCTGAGGGACGAAAAGCCATCCCGCGCAAAAATCGGGCGATCCCGAAGGACCGCAGCTTCCCGGGCCGGCCCGCAGTCGCGGCCCCAGGCTGAGCCAGTCACGGAATTTTCCCACGAAATCATCAAAATGGAGACACCATGAACGAGACCTACGGCCAGTTTACCGCCCGCGGCGAAGTGCGTTTTGTCCGGCTGCTGCCGGGAACCGTCGAACGCGTGTGGGCCTTTCTCACCGAATCCGAAAAACGCAGTCGCTGGCTCGCGGCCGGGGCGATGGATCTGCGCGTGGGTGGCGGGGTGGAGCTGGTTTTCAATCACGCCAACATCACGCCGCACACCGAACCCGTACCGGAGAAATACCGCGACGCCACCTGCGGACACCCCATGACCGGCCGCATCACGCGCTGCGAGCCGCCGCGAGTGCTGGCCTACACGTGGGGTGAGGCCGACGGCAGTGATTCCGAGGTGACCTTTGAGCTGACACCCGAAACGGACGGCTTCACGCGCCTGGTGCTCACGCACCGCCGGCTGGGCGACAATCGCGACATGATCCTGAGTGTCAGCGCCGGCTGGCACGCGCATGTGGCGATTCTTGTCGCGAAACTCGCGGACACCCCGGTGCCGCCGTTCTGGTCGGTGCACGCCAAACTGGAGGAAGATTACGCGCGCTTGCTGGATGCCGCGAAATAAAGCCCGGCCGGCTCGCAAAGCAGGGGAGCGCGGGTCTCTGACCTGCCTTCTGAACGTCACACCGCGGACGAAGCGTTGCTCGGCAGGTCAGAGACCTGCCCTACGCTGGTCTGCCCATCTGGCCGTTCACAGCGTGAAGGTCCGCTTCACCCTTCGGGAGACCTGGAGATAGGGAATCCAGATCAAGGCGGCGATGATGGTTTGAAACACCCCGCGATAGGCCTCGGTCTGCGCTTCGACGCCGGAGGTGGTGATCAGGGTATGGCTCCAGGCAAAGAATATCGCGGCGAGAACATGAAAGCCCAGGAGCGACTGCATGCCGCGCGGGAATACATAGG
>JBIJDP010000537.1:0-2793 GCA_044344065.1 Opitutaceae bacterium | reverse complement strand
TCGAGGGCCTGGTTCGTGGTGTTGGCCGTGCCGGTGAAGTAGCTCGTGGACACGAAGCCGCCGTACAGGCTCTCGTCCACCCAGTTGGTGGTCGAGGTGACTGTGAACTTCCCGTAGCGGTAGCCGAGGATGAAGTTGGCCGTCTTGGGCGAAACCGCGCGCATCTGCGAGTAGTAGGTGTCGAGTTCGACGAGCGGGTCGCTGTCCTCCGCATTCACGTCAACGTAGGTGAAATTGGCCTGGATGTTGAGGCCGTCGAACGGCTTGGGCAGGAAGGTCAGGTTCTGAGCGTAGCTGAGCTCGATGCCCTCCAGGTTGGACTTGCCGCCGTTCACCCGCACGGTGCCGGTGTTGTACTCGGCGGGATTGTAGCCGTAGTCCGCGGCAATTTCACTGCGCTCGGTAGCGGTCATGGCGCGGGAGATGAAGTAGTTCTTCACGTCCTTGCGGAACAGGTAGACGCCGATGACGCCGGAGTTCTTCAGGTAATAGTCAACCGAGGCGTCGAAGTTGACCGAGAAGTAGGGCTGCAGGTCCGGATCGGGCACGGAGATGGATCCGTCACCCGTGCCGGGCAGGCTTTCGGAGGTGATGACGGGCAGCAGGTCGGAATAGTCGGGGTGCCCGACGGTGCGGCTGATGCCGCCGCGCACCACGATGTGCGACCGCGGCGTGTAGCGGAAGCTGGCGGAGGGGTAGATCTCGTCGTAGTCGAGGTTGATCTTGGCGAGCTTGGAGCGCGCGGAGACGAGACTCTGGGCCCGGGCCTCGATCTCGCGCTTCTCCCAGCGGGCGCCGCCGACCACGAGCAGCTCCGGGGTCACCTCGACGTCGGCGCGGAGGTAGGCGGCGTCGTTCGTCTCCTCGAACCAGCGGACGTCGTACACCTGGACGGTGGTCAGGGTGCTGCGGTAGGCGTCCCACACCTTGAAGGGATCGATCACCTGGAAGGAACCGAAGCCGTAGCCGACGTCGGCGGTGTAGCCGGGATCCGCGAGCGCGCGGAGGGCGTCGCCGGTGATGGCGGCAATCGTGCCGCGGAGGTCGGGGCGGTCGATGCTGCGGTCCACGTTGTCGATGGCAAAGCCCGTCGAGAGCGTGACCGGGCGGGCGAATTCAAACGCCTGCGTGTAGTCGGCGCGCAGGCCGTTCTTCTCGTCCACCGAGGTCCACGGGCGGGACTGGTAGTTGCCGCCGGTGGCGGTGTTGGTGAGGCGGTAGTTGCCCAGGTCGCGCATGAAGCCGGCGGCCACCGGATTGCCGGCGAGCTGGAGGCCGATGGTCGGCAGGGTGCCGAGGCGGCCCACGTCGGTCAGGGTGAAGTTCGTGTAGGTGGTCGTGCTCGGCGCCATCTGGGCGACGGAGGAGATGAAGCCCTTGCTGGTGTCGCGGTACTGGCCGTCGGCCTCGGACCAGTAGGGAGTGATCTCGAATTTGCCGCCGTTGGCGAACTCGTGCGTGAGGCGGGCGTTGAAGTGCAGGGAGGTGCCGTACTTGTTGCGGTAGAGGACGCCGTTGTTGATGTTGGCGCCGCTGCTGCCGGAAGTGAAGGTGCCGTTGCTGCCGGTCGAGCCGGAGCCGAGCACGAACTGCGGGCCGCGCTGGGTGAAGTTGAGGTCGTACCAGTTCCACTGGCCGCTGAACATCAGCGAGGTGCGGTCACTGAGCTTGAAGTCGAGCTTGCCGGCAAACGCCTCGCGGTGCGTGAGCTTCTGCTCGTCGCGGATGTTGTACTGCTGGAGCCGCGGCGCGGACATGACCGTCGGGGCCGTGGTGGCCGTGACCCAGGTGTACTCCGTGCGCGGGGAATCGTCGTAGCGTTCCGAGAAGCGGTAGGTAAGGCTGAGGCCCACCTTGTCGGAGATCTTGCGCGAGAAATTCAGGTCGAGGCTCGGACGGACGACATACTCCTTGGCATGGCCCCAGACGCCGCCCACCTTGCTGAGGGTCAGGTTGCTGCTCGGGCCCGTGAAGGACAGGTTGTAGCTGAAGCGCTGCACATCCTGGTGGTCGAAGGCGCTCTTCGTCACGAAGTTGACGTAGCCGCCGGTGGCGCTCGCCGGGATGTCGGGGGTGACGGTCTTGAACAGTTCCGTCGTCTCGACGTTGTTCATGGCGATCTGCTCGAATTCAAAGCGGCGCGTGTCGTCGTTGGAGGAGGCGCCGGCCATCGGCGTGCCGTCCACGGCGACGATGGTGAAGGCCGTGCTCAGGCCGCGCAGGGAGACGCCGCGGGCGTCGTTCACATTGTAGTCGATGCTCACGCCGGGCATGAACTTGAGGTATTCGCCGACGTTGCCCTCGCTGATTTCGCCGAACTGGTCGGCGGCGGCGACCATCTTGGCCTGGATGGAGATTTTCTGCAGGGCAACCGCCTGGGCCATGCCCTCGCGGGCGCCGCTGACGGTCATGCCTTCCAGCTGGATGATGTCGGACTTGAGCGTGATCGGCAGGCTCACGGTTTCACCGGCGGTGACCTCGACGGCCTGGAACTTGATCTCCAGGCCGGGATAGGATGCGACCAGCGTCTGCGGACCCACCGGCACGCCGGTCAGGGTGTATTCGCCGCCACGGATGGTGGTGGCGCGGATGGCGGTGCCGCTCACGGCCACCTCAGCGCCCTCCAGGTAATTGCCGCTGCCGGAATCCAGCACGCGGCCGGTCACAGTGCCGGTGGAGGCAACGGCGGGGGCCACGGCCTGCGCCCGGCTGTTCGGGACGGTCGCGACGAGGACGAGGCCGCACAGGAGGGCAACGACGGGGACAAAGCGGCGGAATGAGCCGCGACGGAGC
>JBIJDP010000536.1:0-2801 GCA_044344065.1 Opitutaceae bacterium | reverse complement strand
CTGACCTACCAAATCTGCATTTACATACACGCCCCAAGCTACTGCTAGAATAAGTCCATGGTTTCCGCCGTCGCCCGGAACTGAAAGCATGCGTCATCAAGCCATCCGGTTCGAGCGCCTACCCACTTTCTCCGCAACCCCTGCAGGGATGATGCCGCCAATCACACTCCCATCACACCATGACCGTTGACACCAAACTGCCCGCGCGGGCGTGGCTGATCGTGGGACTGCTCTGGGTGGTCGGGTGCCTGAACTATCTCGACCGCGTGATGATCACGACCATGCGCGGCTCGCTGAAGGAATCGATCCCGATGACCGAGGCGCAATTCGGACTGCTGACCACGGCGTTTCTCGTGGTGTACGCGGTCCTGAGTCCGTTTGCCGGCTACCTGGCCGATCGCTTCAACCGTTCACGAGTCATCATCGTCAGTCTCTTTGTCTGGTCGCTCATCACCTGGCTGACGGCACATGCGAAGACCTACGAGCAATTGCTGGCGACGCGGCTGCTGATGGGCATCAGCGAGGCCTGCTTTCTGCCGGCGGCGCTCGCACTCGTCGCCGACTATCACCGGGGTACGACGCGGTCACTGGCCACTGGCATTCTGCTGGGTGGCGTGATGATTGGCGGGGCGATGGGCGGCCTGGGGGGCTGGATCGCCGAACGGCACCACTGGGGCCTTGCCTTCTCGCTCTTCGGCCTGATTGGCATCGGCTTCGCCATGGTGCTGCTCGCCCTGCTGCGGGACGCGCCCCAACGCGCCGGTGCAGCAGACATGTCCGCCACCGCGCTGCCCGGCGTCCGCCTGGGGGCGGCGATCCGGAGCCTGTTTGGCAGCCGATCCTTCATCCTGGCGTTCATCTACTGGGGCCTGCTGGGCGTCGCCGCCTGGATGGTGATCGGCTGGATGCCCACCTATCTGCAGGAGCATTTCAAGCTGGCGCAGGGCGAGGCCGGGCTCATCGCGACCGTGTATGTGAACGTGGCCTCGCTGATCGGGCTCGCCGTCGGCGGGGCGTGGTCCGACCGGTGGAGCCGCACCAACCGCCGCGCCTGCCTCCATGTCACGGCCATCGGCCTGGCCCTCTCGGTCCCAGCGATCCTCCTCGTCTCGACTACGTCCGTGCTGCCGGTGGCGATCGCCGGGCTCGTGCTCTACGGCCTGACCATCGCCTTCGCGAGTGCGGAGATGATGCCGATCCTCTGCCTGATCCTGGATCCGCGCTACATCGCGACCGGCTTCGGGGTGCTGAACCTCTTCGCCTGCGCCGTCGGCGGGCTCACCACCTATGCCGGCGGGGCATTGCGCGATGCCAAGATTGATGTGAGCCTCCTGTTCATGGCCGGCGCCGCCGGCATGGTGCTGTGCGCGGCGATGCTCCTGTTCGTCCGGCCGCGGGACGAGTCCGCCACCCCGATTTCCCCATGATCAAACCACTCATCACCGGCAGCTTCATCGACATCCAGCATGTCAACAACTGGGACGCCCAATACTGGGTGGACGAGTGCCGCGACTGGCGCGACGAGAACTGGGACGCCATCGTGGGCGACATGCACGCGATCGGGCTCGATACCGTGATCCTGACCGGCTGCGCCATCTGGGGCCGGCCGCTCTATCCCGCGAACCGCAAGACCGTGGGCATCCAGTTGCCGATGCCGTGCGCGGATCCCGTGGGCGCGATCATCCGCGCCGCGGACCGGCGTGGCATGGGGGTCTTTCTCGGGCTTGGCGCCTTCGGCCGCTATTCGCTCAACGCCAACCCCGACCTGTCGCCCGAGCACGACACCTGGCTCGGCAACATGGCGGAGGATCTCCGCGAGAAATACGGCGGCTACCAGGCGCTGAAGGGCTTCTACATCACCGCCGAGGCGCATGGCATCAAGGAGGGCGGGCTGTTCGCGCAGGACGACTGCGACAAGACCTCGCGGTTCGTAAAGAGCATCCGGGAGCGCGTGGGGGGGGCGAAGCTCATGATGTCCCCGGCCAATCTGAAGAAACCGCGCCCCGAGCAGCTGGAGCCGCTGCAGCGGCAGTTGGAGCAGTTGAACGTCGACATCTTCGCCTACCAGGATCACGCCGGCTTCGAGAAGGTGTACAAGAACCTCAATTTCTACGTGGCCGCCGAGGGCTACAGCCTCATCAAGCCGCTGCACGAGAAGCTCGGCCAGCAGATGTGGGTGAACTGCGAGATCTTTGAATACACCGAGAAGCGCCCCGACGGCCGCCGCGTCTGCACGCCCTGCGAGTTCGAGCGGCTCGAGCGCCAGATGGGGGTCGCGGCGCCGGTGGCCGACAAGCTCATCATCTACCAGTATCAGGGCCTAATGAGCAAACGCAGCAGCCTGGTGAACATCGGCGCGCCCGGCACCGATGAGCTGCACGCAGCCTACGTGAAGCATCGCGCCAGGCATCTGTAACCCGCGTCCACGCCATGAAATCCACCCGCCGCACCTTCCTGCAGAACTCCACGTTGCTGGCCACCGCGCTGCCGCTGGCTAATTTCAAGCTTGCGGCGGCAGGGGCGCCTGCGCCCGCCGCGCCCGTCGGGGCGGTGCCGGCCAAGGGCCGGTTGCGCGAGGTGCTCTTCAGCCCCGGCAACATCACGGAGCAGAAGAACTGCTACGACCGCTTCGAGCTGCTGAAAAAGCCGGCCGGCAACCCGGTCATGACCGCGGCGATGCCCTGGGAGGGCGGCGGCGGGATCAACTGGGGCAGCGTCATCCGCTCGCAGGTGGACGGGAAATTCAAGTTTTTCTACAACACGGATTTTCCCGGGGCGCAGGAGGGCGCCGTGCTGGTGGA
>JBIJDP010000535.1:0-2829 GCA_044344065.1 Opitutaceae bacterium | reverse complement strand
GTGATCATCCGGCTGCGCACCGGCAACCGCACCGACCAGGTTGCCCTGCCGTCCCTCACCCCGGTATGGCGCGCCTGCGAATTCCAGGAACGCGAAATCTTCGATCTGTTCGGCGTGACCTTCACGGATCATCCCGACCTGCGCCGCCTGCTCATGTGGGATGAGTTCACCGCCCACCCCATGCGCAAGGACTACGTCGAGCCCGACGACTACGAATGGGAGCCCACGCCGCACGACGATGTGCTCGCCAAGGCAAAACCGCATTACCCGACCGTACTTACTACCGTGGCAACAAAGGAGGGCGCGCCATGAACACCCCTCCCGCGTCTACCCCTGTCACTCAGGTTTCAGGTTTCAGGTCTCAGGTCTCATTCCCGTCCCCCTCCGGCCCCCATCTTCGCGCCGTGCAAGACCGCTTTCACGGCGACCTGCTTGAGGTCTCGATGGGCCCGCATCATCCGTCAACCCACGGTGTCTTCCGCATGATGGTGACGCTCGACGGCGAGACGGTCGTGAAGCTCAAGCCCGTCTTCGGCTACCTCCACCGCAACCACGAGAAGATCGGCGAGAACACGACCTACCTCGCCTCGATGCCCTACACCGACCGGCTCGACTACTTCTGCTCGATGACGAACAACTGGGCCTACGCCCTGGCGGTCGAGCAGCTCGCCGGCCAGACGGTGCCCGAGCGCGCCGAATACCTGCGCGTCATTCTCGCCGAGCTCACCCGCCTGCTCAACCACACCTGCCTCGCCGGCTTTCTGCTCCAGGACACCGGGGCCAGCGGCACGCCGCTGATGTACGCCTTCCGCGAGCGCGAAAAAATTCTCGATCTTTTCGAGTCGCTCTCCGGTTCGCGCATGATGTGCAATTACCAGCGCTTCGGTGGCTGCCGCATCGACGCGACCCCCGAGTGGCTCACCGCCACGCGCCAGCTGGTGAACGGCTACCAGGCTTTCCTCGACGAATACGAGGAGCTCATCACCGGCAACGAGATCCTGATGGCGCGCACCCAGCACGTCGGCGTGCTCTCATCCGCCCTCGCCATCAACGCCGGCATCACCGGCCCCATGCTCCGCGCCTCGGGCGTGGACTACGACCTGCGCAAGGTTGACGGCTACGGCTATTATCCGCGCTTCGATTTCCGCGTCCCGCTGGGTGCCCACGGCGACACCTACGACCGCTACATGGTCCGCATGCTGGAGATGCGCGAGTCCATCAACATCCTCCAGCAGGCCCTCGACCGCATCCCCGAGGGTCCGGTCATGGACCCGAAGGCGAAGATCCGCGGCTTCAAGCCCAAGCCCGGCGAAAACTACGGCCGCATTGAGGGACCCAAGGGCGAGATCGGCTTCTACCTCATCAGCGACGGCACCGCGAATCCCTACCGCTACCGTGTCCGTCCGCCCTCCCTCATCAACCTCACCATCCTTGAGGATCTCTGCCTCGGCCACACCCTGGCCGACGCCGTGATCATCCTCGGCAGCATCGACATCGTCCTAGGCGAGGTCGACCGCTGACCCTCATCAACCATCCACCCCTCAAGTCCACCCTCAGTCCTCAGGTTTCAGGTCTCAGGTTTCAGGCTTCAGGTTTCTCATCCTTCCTCATGCTCGGCTCCGGATTAATTCAAGGCCTCGCCGTCACCGCGAAAAACTTCGTGAAGAGTTTTCACGATCCCGCGCGCCTGGTGACGGTCGAGTACCCCGAGCAAAAAACCAAGCTCCCCGAGAATTACCGGAACTTCCCTTTTCTCGTCTATGACGGTGACCAGGCCATCGACGGCCTGCGCTGCGTGGCCTGCAAGATCTGCGAGGCCGAGTGTCCGCCCCAGTGCATCTACATCATCCCGGATCGCGACGAGAAGGGCCGGCCCACGAAGAAGCCCAAGGTCTTCGACCTCGATATCTCGGTCTGCATGAGCTGCCAGATCTGCGTCGAGGTCTGCCCGTTCGACGCGATCAAGATGGACCAGCATTTCGAGATCGCCACCGCCGACCGGTTCAACGCCCTGCTCCTGCACCGCGAGGACCTCGCCAAGTCCGACGCCTATTTTCACACCCTGCACCCGACCGAGGCCGCCCAGGTTGACGCCGTTCTCGCCGAGGCCAAACGCAGGACCGAGGCGAAAGCCAAGCCCGCCGCCCCCGCGGCGACTCCCGCCACGCCCGCGGCCCCCGCCGCACCCGCGGCCAAGCCCCCGGAACCGCCGCCCGCTGCATGAGCGCGTCCGTTCCAGCCCCTCTGCCACCGCTGGCCGCCGCGCAGGTCGGTGACTCGGCCCTGCTCGAGCGCCTGCCGCTCCTCGCCCGCGACCTGCTGACCGCCGGCCTGCCCGAGCCGTGGCGCTGGCTGGCCAACAGCCTCATCGCCATCGTCGCGGTCATTGTCATTTTCGCCTCCCTCTTCGCCCTGCTCACGCTGGTCGAACGCAAGGTGCTCGGCCGGGTGCAAAACCGCCCGGGTCCGAACCGCACCGGCTGGGGCGGCATTCTCCAGCCGCTCGCCGATGGCATCAAGATGCTGACCAAGGAGGACATCGTCCCCCGGTCCGCCGATCGTCTGCTGCATTTCCTCGCCCCGGTCACCCTGCTGACCCTCTCGGTCGTCACCTTTGCCGTGATTCCGTATGGCCGGCATCTCGTGCCCGTCGAACTGGATGCTGCCGTCCTGTATTTCTTCGCCGCCGGCGCCGCCACCGAACTCGCCATCTTCATGGCCGGCTGGTCCAGCCATAACAAATACTCCCTGCTGGCCGCGATGCGCGCGCTCGCCCAGCTCATCAGCTACGAGCTGCCGCTGCTGCTGGCCTTCGTTCCCGTCATCATG
>JBIJDP010000534.1:0-2832 GCA_044344065.1 Opitutaceae bacterium | reverse complement strand
AGGAAGCGCGAGGGCATTTCACTCTGATTGGCGAAGGGCAGGAAACGGATGCAGGCGTCCGGCCGCGCGGCGGCCAGCTGATGCAGGGCGGCTTTCTCGGGGCCATCCCCGACGTACACGAGGGCATGGCCGCTGCCCGCGACCTTCAGGAATGCCTCCATCAGGGGAAGTGGCTGCTTGGCCGGAACCAGTTTGCCGGCAAACAGCACCACGCGGCGATCATGCAAACCCAGTTCATGGCGCAGGGCGCAGGCGGCCTCACGGTGGCCATCGCCGGTCTGAAAGTGGGCGGCGTTGACGCAATGCGGGGCAAAGAAAAGTTTCTGCGCGGGCACGCGGAATGATTCGAAGTACGCCCGGTTGGCCCGGCCCACGTAAAGAAAGGCGGCGAAACGGGAGTAGAGCAGCCGCAGCGCCCATTGCTTGATCACGCCGAGATTGGTCCGCCCGAGCAGATGGGAGTCGCCGCGGAAAAGCAGCGGGATGCGCTGGCGACCGGCCCAGGCAATCAGGGAGACGTGGGTACGGTACTTGTAGCCAAAGACCAAAATGGCGCCCGGATTCCAGGCCTTGAGGCGCGCGGTGAGCGTGGGATTATTGAGTCCTGAGAAATGATCCGTCCCGGGCCGGAGGGAGATATTGGGCACGAACTCGTGCTCGTAGCCGGAGAGCAGGTCCACATCCCAGGCGAAGGTGGCGCCAAATCCGGGGTCGCGCTGATGGGTGACCCCGAAGTCCCAAAGATAATACACCCGCACGGTCAGTCCGGAGGCGGCAAGATGGCGGAACCACGGGGAATAGTACTGGATCGGGTGCGAGACCACGATCGCGAGCCGGGTGCGATCGCTCATGACGGGGGTGTTTCGTCCTGCAGTGACTCGCGGTGCAGGAATGGGGACAAGCCGATGATGATCGAGATCAGGGCCTGGAACATGGAGGTCACCCATACGCTGGCCACCATCTCGAACGACGTCACCGTTTGCACGGCGAGGATCAGGATCAGAAACGCCTGCAGCGAGGCGAGCGGGTAGGGTCGCACTGCTGCCTCCACCCAACCCAGGGCCAGGCCCAACGCCAACCCGCAGAGCAGGGCACCCCAGATGGGGCCGAAGTTGCCATAGGCCTCGGCCAGCAGGCCCCAGGCAATGTAGGTGACCAGGGTCTGTTCGACGGTCTGCCGGCCAAAATGGACATTCAGCAATACCTGGCCCTCATGGGAACGGGGCTTCTCCGACCAGAGGATGCGCGGGATCAACAGCTTCGGGATCAGGCTGTAGGTTTCACCGCCAAGGGGATGGGCGCCGCCCTTCGTGATCTCGGCCTGCACATAGAGAAGGATGCTCAGGTTGTTGATGCGGTCGCTCAGGCGCTGCTTCTGCAGATCAAAACCGTCCTCCCGCTGTTCGCCGGTCATGATTGCAATACTCGTGTCGGCCCACTCGGCGAACACCGGCGGGATGTCCGACAGGCTCTTGGGATTGTATTCGCCCGTCTCGTCCCAGTATTTGGCGCGCATCTCGAACTTGCTCAGGTTGAAGAACGAGAAGATGGCAAAGATCACGATGAAGAGCAGCCAGGGGACATTGCGGCGTCCGAAATAGAGTCCGACGAGCACCGCCGACGTGATCCCGATGGCGCCAGACAGCAGGAATCCCGCGATCTGCAGCACAAAGGTGAACCAGAACATCAGCCAGAAGACCAACCGCTGCCCGCCCTTGAAAAGATCGGACGCATAGCAGTACGCGCCGAGCAAGGTGCCGCCGACGGTAGCAGCCTCGGCAATGGCGCGGATCAGGGAGTAGGAACCTTGCGGCAGGGCTTCAAAGAGGGCGATCAGGAGTCCGGCACTGTTGGCGAAGGTGAAGCCGAAGCCGAGGCCCAGGAGGATCAGACTCCATTTCGCCAGTCGGTCGGTGCCATCCCGCAACGTCAGTCCGATGCCGTAGAAATGGCGCGCCCGCCTCCTGGCAGGATGATAGGAAAGCAACCAACCGCCGGCCATGGCCGCACCGAAAAGCCCGATTTCCAGACCCGCGCGGTTGATTTCGCCGGCCGAGTAGCTCACGAGCGCCTTGTTCTTCAGCACGATGGGCAGGCCATAGATGAAGATGGTCTGCACCGCCATCAGGGCGGTGATGGGAATGCCGGGTCGCGGATGCCGCAGCCAGACGAGCATGGGCAGCAGGGCTCCGCCGAGAATGGCGGCGAAACCGATCAGACCCGGCGTGTCCTGGATGGTCATCCACCCGGCGAGGCAGAAAAAGGCCACGAGCAAAATGCGCAGCAGGGTGCTGGCGCTGGGCTGCAGGAGCTTCGCCAATTCGCCACTGGTGATGGTGGTGGCTTGGATTTGATTTCGCGGATTGGCGCTCATGTGGGCATCAGCCGGTCAAAGAATCCGCAGAGCCGGGCGGTCATGGCCCGGGCGGTGTAGGGCTCGAAAGCCGCCCAGTCGGTGGCGGGCACCTGCGTATAGGCCTGGGTTTGGAACCATTGTTCATGCACCGCTTGGGCCAGGGCGCTGTCGGAGGTGGAGGCATCGAAGGTGACGCAGGTGCCGGCCCTTGTGCTCCGCAGCACGTCCACGACCGAACTTTTGCTGTGGAAAATCGCCAGCAGCGGCCGGCGGGCGAGGATGTAGGGATAGAGCTTCGAGGCCGTGTAGCCGGAATCATCCGAACCGGGGATGATGAGGGCATCTGCATCCAGCAGGCATTGGAGCGTTTCGCCGTAGCCCAGCCGGTGGGGTTGCTCGAACACCAGGTGGCCCAGGCCGGCCGCCTCGGCGAGCGGCTTGACGGTCGGCCGGGCCCGGTCGCCGGCGGCGTAATC
>JBIJDP010000533.1:0-2840 GCA_044344065.1 Opitutaceae bacterium | reverse complement strand
AAAACGGCCGCCGGTCAGGGCGGGGTCGGCCGCATTGAGGGTCACTTTGCCGATGACGTAGCCGAGGCGCATGATGGTTCAGGCGGCGGGTGCCACGGGATCGACGATCGCGCAGATCAGGTTGCGGAGCGGGGAATGTTCGTCGCCGACCAACTCCCGCGTGGCGGAGCCGTCGGTGGTGTAGAGCACCTGCTGATGCAGGGCGGCGCCATGGGGATCGACGGCGAGGACGGGCGGGCCCTCGGCCTCGCCGGCGGCATTGAGGGGCTGGCAGATCACGGTGCGGTAGCGGCCCATGCTGGGATGGCAGACCGTCGCGACCACGACTCCATCAATGCGGGCGAGTTGCATGGCGGGTTCAGTAGATGTGCAGGTTGTCCACCATGGCGCAGCGCCGGGTGCGCGTGAACGTCAGCGGCGTGCAGATGCCCTCGCCCGTGGTGGTGGCGATGGAGTAGTTGAGGTAACCCTCGCCCCCGAGGCCGAGGCCGGCGGTGCTGGGGCCGTTTTTGACGAAGAGCGTGGTGTCCACGGCGCGGGCCATCTGCGTCATGCGGTCGACATTGAGCGAGTGCAGGATGGCGGAGTGCTTGTAGCCATGCTCGCTCTTGACGGCGCAGGCCACGGCCTCGTCGAAATTCTTCACGCGGACGACGGGGATCATGGGCATCATCTGCTCCTCCATGACGAAGGCGTGCTCCGCATCCGTCTCGGCGAAGAGCAGCGGGCAGTCGGCGGTGACGGTCGCACCGGCATGCCGGGCGAGGACGGCGGCGTCGGCGCCGACGAGCTTGCGGTTGACGGCGGCATGCGAGCAGCCGCCGGCGTCCTTTGACGTGGTGAAGGCGACCGCCGTGAGGCGGGCGAGTTCGGCCGCGGTCAGCTTGGCCGCGCCGGCCACGGCGAGCTCGTTCATGAAACGCTCGGCGACGGCCTCGAGGACGAAGACCTGCTTTTCACCGACGCAGAGGAGATTGTTGTCGTAGGCGGCGCCCTTGATGATGTCGGCGGCGGCCTTGGCAAGGCTGCCGGTGCCATCGACGACGACCGGGGGATTGCCGGGGCCGGCGCAGATGGCGCGCTTGCCGGACTTCATGGCGGCGCCGACGACGGCGGGACCGCCCGTGACGCAGAGCACGCGGATCAGCGGATGCTGGCAGAGCGCGGCAAAGGTCTCGAGGGTCGGGTCGGCGATGAGGCAGATGAGGTGCTCGATGCCGAGTTCGGCATGAATGGCCTCATTAAACGTGCGCACGGCCAACGCGGCGCAACGCGCGCCGCCGGGGTGCGGGTTGACGACGACGGCATTGCCGGCCGCGACCATCGAAACGATGTTGCCGGAGATGGTCGGGATGGAATGCGTGACGGGCGTGACGGCGCCGATGACGCCGAAGGGAGTGTGCTCCTCGAGGGTGATGCCATGGTCGCCGGACATGGCGTAGGGCCGCAGCCATTCGAGGCCGGGCACGAGCTTCACGATCTGCAGCTTCTCGACCTTGTGGGCGAGGCGGCCGATCTTGGTCTCCTCGAACTCAATCCGGCCCCATTCCACGGCGTTCTTCTCGCAGAGCGCCTTGACGATCTCGATCACGCGGACGCGGCCGGCGAGGCCCTTCTGCTGGAGTTGCTGGAAGGCCTGGTGCGCCGCGGTGCAGGCGGCGCCGACATCGGTGAAGATGCCGTAGCGCGAATCGCGGCGGGGGGCGGTCACGACCGCGGGCGCCGCGACCGGAGCCGGGGAGGAGGCGGCGCCGGACGTGCGTCCGAGGCCGCGCATCACTTCATCCACGACGGAGCGCAGGAGTTTTTCGTCAATTTGCAGCGAGTTGCTCATGGGGATCAGCGGGAGGCGGGCGGATAGATTTTCCGGTTCAGGACGTCCACGGTATCGACAATGCCAATGACCACGGCATCGACCGGCAGGGTCTTCATGCCGGCGGCCTGGCGGGCGGAACTGCCCTGGCAGAACAGCACGACCTCGTCGGCGCCGGCGCCCAGCGCGTCGACGGCCACGATGGTGTTGGTGCCCGGACGGAAGCGGTCGGGATTGGCCTCATCGATGAGGAGGGGCCGGAGCAGGAGCAGTTTGCGACCAGTCATAGCGGCGTCTTTTTTCGTCGCGACAACCGAGCCGATGACACGGGCGAGGAACATGGCGGGAGGCCTCCGGCAAACGGCGGGCGCACGGTCCGGAGGACCGGGGCGCCGCGGGCCGGAAGGTTAGGGGTTACTTTTTGGCGGGGGCGGCGAACTTCGGCAGAATCGAGGCCACGTCGTCATGCGGACGCGGAATGACCTGCACGGAGACGACCTCGCCGACCGTGCGGGCGGCCTGGGCGCCGGCGTCGGTGGCGGCCTTCACGGCGGCGACATCGCCGACCACGATGGCGGTGACGAGGGCGTTGCCGACCTGTTTCATGGGCGCGGCGAGGGTGACGTTGGCCGACTTCAGCATGGCGTCAGTGCCGGTGATGAGCGCGGTGATACCGCGGGTTTCGAGGAGACCGATGGCTTGGGACATAAGGTTGGGAGTTGAGGATTGAGGTTGAAAAACAGGACGGAAAAAGAGCGGAGGGATCAGGCGCCGCCGAGATGGCGGCGGGTTTCGCGGGCGACGACGAGTTCCTCGTTGGCCGGGATGGCGAGCACGCGGGTGCAGGACTGGTCGGACGCGAGGTTGGTTTCGGGCACGCCCGCCTGGTTGCGGGCCGGATCCAGCTTCAGGCCGAGATCGCCGAGGCCGGTGCAGACCAGATCGCGCAGCCACGGATTGTTCTCGCCGATGCCGCCGGTGAACACGACGGCATCGCAGCCGCCGAGGGCGATCCAGAAGGAGCCGA
>JBIJDP010000532.1:0-2846 GCA_044344065.1 Opitutaceae bacterium | reverse complement strand
GCCGGAAAAGAAATAAGCCGGTTCGCTGCCAGACGTAGGTCAGCGAGCTTGCTCGCGCCCAAACCGCGCCCGCGAGCGGGCTGGCCTGCGCAGATTATCACCCCATCACCGTCACAATGACCTCGCGGTGATGGGCGCCATGGCGGTGCTCCCAGAGAAACACGCCCTGCCAGGTGCCGAGTTGCAGCCGGCGCTCCGCAAAGGGGATGCTCTCGCTCGTGCGGGTCAGCGCCATCTTGATATGCGCCGGCATGTCGTCACCGCCTTCCAGCGTGTGCGTGAAATGCGGATCATCCGGCCGCACCAATCGGTCGAGCCAGGCCTCCAGGTCGCGTCGCGCCGACGGGTCGGCATTTTCCATGATGACCAGCGAACAACTGGTATGCCGGCAGAACACGGTGACGACACCCGTGACCAATCCGCTGCGGTCGAGGGTCCGCGCCACTTCAGCCGTGATCTCGACCATTCCGGTTCCGCGGGTGCGCACCGCCAGTGTCTCCTGATGTACGGCCATGCCGCGAGCCAAGGCCAGCCCGCCGGAAGACTCAATCCCGGTTCGGCCCCTATGTGCATGGGCAGACTGGGTGAAAATTTTCCTGCATGAGTAGGGCCCGGCCGGAGGCCGGACCCTACCCCATGCTCGCGGACGGTCCCACCTGACCGGGCTGCAGCATCTTCCGTGCGTCCAACGCACGATCAAGGGTGGCCGCATCCATCAGGCCGCGGGCCAGCACGACCTCGCGCAAGGATTTGCCGGTGGCGAACGCCTCCTTTGCCACGGCAGCCGCCGCTTCATAGCCGATGTGCGGATTGAGGGCGGTCACGAGCATCAGGGAACGTTCCATCAACTCCTGGCAGCGCGCGGGATCCGCCTCGATTCCGGCCACGCATTTCTCCGCAAATACCCGGGCGCCGTTCGCGAGGCAATGGATCGCCTCGTGCAGGCAATGCGCCATGAGCGGCAGCGTCACGTTGAGCTCAAGGTGACCGTCGCGTCCGCAGGCAACCACCGTCTGGGTCAGGCCCTGCACATAGAGTCCCACCTGCACGAGCATCTCGCTCATCACGGGATTGACCTTGCCCGGCATGATCGAGGAACCCGGCTGCGTGGCGGGCAGGCGCAACTCGCCGAAACCGGCGCGCGGACCGGACCCGAGCAGGCGGAGGTCGTTGGCCACCTTGGTCAAGCTCGCCGCCACCGCCGCGAGCTGCCCCGCCACCTCGACGCAGTCGTCCCGCGCCCCCTGGGCTTCGAAGTGATTCCGCGCCTCGCGAAATTCCAGCCCGGTTTCGGTACTGAGGAAGCGGCAGACGCGTGCGGCAAATTCCGGATGCGTGTTCAACCCGGTGCCGACGGCGGTGCCGCCGATCGCCAGTTCGCCCAGGACGCCAATGGCACGTTGCACGCGTTCGCCGGCCTTGCGCACCTGCATGGCGTAACCGGAAAATTCCTGCCCAAGGGTGAGCGGCGTGGCGTCCATCAGGTGCGTGCGCCCGATCTTGATGATCCGATTGAACGCCGCCGCCTTCCCCTCAAGCTCGGACGCGAGACGGTCGAGCGCCGGCGCTAGGGTATCGTGCATGGCCACGGCCACGCTGACATGCAGGACGGTGGGAATCACGTCGTTGGAAGACTGGCCGCAATTGACCTCGTCATTGGCGTGCACGGCCGGACCCGCGGGAGCCAGTTGGGCGCAGCGGCGGGCGATGACTTCATTGGCGTTCATGTTGCTCGAGGTGCCCGAGCCCGTCTGGAACACATCCACGGGAAAATGCGCCGCATGGCGTCCATCGGCGATCTCGCGGGCCGCCTGCTGGATCAGGCGGCTCTTGGCCGGGGCCAGCTGCCCGAGTTCCTCGTTGGCCCTGGCCGCCGCGAGCTTGACCAGGCCCAGGCCATTGATGAAACCCGCCGGCATGGGATGACCGCTGATCGGGAAATTCAGGACCGCCCTTTGCGTGGACGCACCCCACAGGGCTTCGTCCGGCACGGGCATTTCGCCCATCGAATCTTTTTCAATGCGCATAACCGAGGTAATGCGCTGCGGCCGGAAAAGCAAAAAGCCCCGTGCGAAGACGGGGCTTGGGCACGGGGCGGAGTGGGCCGCTCAGAGCTTGAAGTTGATCGCGAGGCGCTTGCCCTCGAGATCGATGCGACTGACGCGCTCGTAGAGACGCTCGTCGGTCAGGTCGCGGTCCAGTCTCGGCTGATAGCGGCGTTCCATGCTGTTGCTGGCCATGGCCGGCAGTGCAGTCGAGAGCACCCGGGCACGGCGGGCATCGCTGGGCGATTGCATGTTCACCAGCGGATCAACGGCCGGTGCACGCTCGGCATACTGGCGATTCTCAATGCCGGGAACCTGATCGATGAATCGGGCCAGTTCGGGCTCGCTCGCCTTGACCGCGGCCAGATTGGCGGCGATGGACCGGGCGGAAGGAGACTCGCTGATGGCGGCGGACTCCGCGCCGCCGAGCATCGGCATCAAATGGGCAATGCCACCGGGCATCGTATCGAGCCCACGGGCCGGTGCCGCGCTTGCCTCGTTGCTACCACGGGCATCCGCGGCCAATGCCACGGATTCATCCTCAGTCTTCGCAGCGGACACATTTTCGGAAGCGGACGTGATCACCGGTCCGGGCATCGCATCCAACTGCGCAAAATGGGTGGCGGGAACAAACGCCGGTTCACTCTCGCGCGTGCGGTATTCTCGCACCGTGACAAGGGTCAGCGCCAGAATCGCCGTGGCACCCACCGGCATTTGATAACGGGCAAAACGGGCATTGAGGCGAATCAAGGGTGCCCACCACGGACGCGGCTCCACGATGGCGGCCAGTTGCTTGGCTCT
>JBIJDP010000531.1:0-2850 GCA_044344065.1 Opitutaceae bacterium | reverse complement strand
GCGCGGCCTAGGATTTCAACGCGAGCAAGAAGGGCCGCATGCTCCCGGCCAAGACCATGGGCGATGCGCTCGAAAACGTTCCCGCCAAACATTTCAAGGAGGCCGAGGTCTGGGTGAAAACCAAGGCCCCCGTCCTCGTCGTGAAGACCGACAACGAGATCCCCATGGACAACCTCAAAGTCGTCAAAGGCGGACGATTGGACGACGAGGATTGAGGTAGGGCAGGTTCTCCGGCCTGCCCTCCTAACGCCTATTCGCGGCTGGAGCGCCAAATGGCGGGTCAGAGTCCCGCCCTACTCCAACCCGAATTTCACCGGCTCAAACCCGCGTTCCCGTAACGCCGCTGCCAGGGCCTTCAAATCCAGCCTTGCCCCCGGGCGCACCCCGGTCCGTTTGAACCACCCTTGATTCATCTCGAGGGCGAATTGTGCTTGCGAGCTGATGGACCTGACCGACACCTCGTCATGAGGATACAGGGCATAGATCTCCAGCAATTCGCCGGACTTGCTGAAATAGCCGATGTCCAGAGGCAGGGGGGTGTTGCGCATCCAGAAGCTCAACGTGTCGGGCCTGGCGTAGACAAACATCATGCCGTCATCCGCGCCGAGCTCGCGCCGCCCCATGAGGCCGCGCTGCATCTCGGGCATCAGGACCGCGAGTTGCATGCGCACCGGATGATCGCCGACCTTGATGGTGAAGTAGTCCCCCACCGACTTGGGAGCGGACGGTTTCACCGGCTCGCCCTGACCGCAGCCGGCCAGGATCAGGGCCAGGTTCAATACCAACAGCCAGCGTCCGACCTGCGAAACCGGATTTGCATTTTTCACAGACTCCGTGGGTAATCGAGCCGCGGCATTATTCAACCCCTCTCTCCACCATGGCCCGTTTACCGCTTCCTCCTCTCCTCTACGCCGACACCGCCACCAGCACCGACCAGCTCTATTTCAGCCGCGTCGGCGTGCACGATCCCTTCATCTCCTTTGGCGTCGGCCAAAAGCGCCTCACCGTCCAGAGCGCACTGGAATTCGGCCGGATCAGGAAGGCCGGCACTTTCAACGAGGTGCTCAAACTGGAGGAATGGCGGACGCGCGCGGAAAAGCGACGCCCCGGCCGCAAAGCTGGTCCAGCCGAGATCATCGCCGAGCTGGCCCGGGCCTACCGCGTGCGCGGTTTCCGCGTGCCGGATGATTTCCCCACCGCCATGTTCCTCAAGCTGCGCAAGCTCGGCGTCCGCGTGGAACCGGCCGGCGGCCCGCTGTTTCCCGAGCGCGAATTCAAGACCCCCGCCGAGGCCGCCGCCATTCGCGAAGGCAACCGGCTCAGCGCGATCGGGTTCACCGTCACGGAAAAGATCCTGCGCACCGCCCGCATCAAGGGCCGCACCCTCATCTACCAGGGCAAGCCTCTCACGTCGGAGCGCCTGCGTTATGCCATTGATTCGGCCATCATGGCCGAAGGCGGCCGGGCCGATGACACCATCGTCGCCGGCGGCGACCAGGCCTGTGATCCCCATGAACGCGGCTCCGGTCCCATCCGTCCCGGTGAGTTGCTCATCGTGGACATCTTCCCGCGCGTGGTCGCCACCGGCTACTTCGGCGACATGACCCGCACCTACCTCAAGGGCCGCGCCTCGGAGGCCCAGCGCAAGCTCTGCACCACGGTGCGAGCCGCCCATCAGGCTGCACTCGATGCGATCCATGCCGACGTGGACGGACGCAGCGTGCACCAACTGGTCGTGGATACTTTCACAGCCGCCGGCTACGAGACCATACATGACAAGAACGGCTCCGTCGGCTTCTTCCACGGCACCGGCCACGGCCTGGGCCTCGCCGTCCATGAGATGCCCCGCATCTCGGGCATGATTTCCATGCCCCTGAAAAAGGGCGCCGTGGTCACCGTCGAACCCGGCCTATATTACCCCGGTCTCGGCGGCTGCCGCGTCGAGGACGTCGTCCAGGTCACGGCCAAGGGCGCCAAGCTCCTCTCCTGCCACTCGTACGATTGGGAAATCAAATGAAAGGCCTGCCCGCCCTCTTCAGGAAAATCGCCCGCCAGCGCATCCTCGTCATCGGGGATGTGATGCTCGACCACTACATCTGGGGCGACGCCACCCGCATCTCCCCCGAGGCCCCGGTGCCGGTTGTGGACATTGCCCGCGACACCTGGACCGCCGGCGGGGCGGCCAATGTCGCCCTCAACATCGCCGCCCTCGGCGCGCACTGCACCGTGGCCGGTTTCATCGGTCCCGATGAGGCGGGCACCAAGCTCACCCAGATCCTGCACGCGAAAGGCATCACCACGCTGTCAACGCCGGGCAGCGGTGCGACCATCCTCAAGACCCGCGTGCTCGTGCAACACCAGCAGCTCTGCCGGCTCGACCGCGAATCGCCCCAAGAGCACTACGCGATCACCGCCGCGCAGGCGACGGCGTTGCTGGGCGATGCCA
Source organism: Opitutaceae bacterium (assembly GCA_044344065.1). Taxonomy (GTDB): domain Bacteria; phylum Verrucomicrobiota; class Verrucomicrobiia; order Opitutales; family Opitutaceae; genus UBA2377. The sequence goes on along the minus strand of JBIJDP010000531.1, from coordinate 404 downwards.
TCCGCGAATCAGACGCCGTCATCCTCTCCGATTACGCCAAGGGCATCCTGTCCGATGAACTGGTCGCCAGGGTCACCAAACTTGCCCGCGCCGCCGGCAAATTGATCGCGCTCGATCCCAAGCCGAAGCGCAAGCTGGCCTTCCGCGACCTCGACCTCATAACGCCGAACAAGCGCGAGTCGCTCCAACTGGCCGGCATGGAGCCGGTCCCTCACGCCCCCTTCCCCGCCGCCGAGGTCTGCGCCCGGCTGCACCAGCTCTACGGCACGCGCAACCTTGTCATCACCCTGGGCGAGGACGGCATGCTCCTCAGTGCCAAGGGGAAGATTTTAAAGACGATTCCCACGGCCGCCCGCGAGGTGTTCGATGTCTCCGGCGCCGGTGACACCGCCCTCGCCGCATTG
>JBIJDP010000027.1:0-10367 GCA_044344065.1 Opitutaceae bacterium | reverse complement strand
CGTGGCAATGCTGAGGGAGGAGGCAAGGCAGAAACCTGAGACCTGAAACCTGAGACCTGAAATTTCGGACCGGATTTCGGGAAACTCAGGTCTCAGGTTTCAAGTTTCAGGTTTCTGCTTTCCTCACGGTATGCGCAGTTTGATGCCGAAGCGCATGCTGCGTTCATCGGCGAGCTGGTCGCGGTTGGCCTCGAGGATTTCGGGCCAGCGCTTGCTGTCGCCGTAATACTGGCGGGCGATTTTGGAAAGAGTGTCGCCCTCCACCACGGTGTGGAAACGCGCTTCCGGGGTCTGGAGGTCGGCCACCGCGGGCGCGGCCGGGGTGGCCGGACTGGCGGCGGCCGCGGCGGCGCCGGGACGGGTGGGTACGCCCAGAGTGCTGCCGGGAGGCGCGGACGTGATGGCCAGCCGGGTGCGAAGCTCGGTGTTTTCCGCGGTAAGGGCGTTGATCTGGTCCTGGGTCTGGCGGAGCTGGGTGCGGAGGATTTCGACCTGGGCGGCGGTGGCGGAAACTGTGGCCAGCTGTTCCTGCAGGGCGGTGATCTGGGCACGGGCCTCGGCGAGCTGGGCCGTGAGCGAGGTGTTGGCGTCGGTCAGTCGGCGGGTGTCGGCCAGCAGCCGGTCGTTTTCCTTCTGCATCAGGCTGAAACTGCGCAGGGCGGTGGAAAGCTTGTCCTCGGTGTCGGCCAGACGGGCGGACTCGGCGGGGACTTCCGCGGCAGCCGGAGCCGGGGCGGGAGCGGATGTATCCGTGGCGGGAGTCTGGGCGTTCAGGGAAGCCGCTGCGCACAGAAAAACAAGATGGCGGGTCACATTCATGGGGGGAATAGAGCCGAAGAACGGGCCGGAGGCAATGCCGGCGGGAACTGACCTGAGACCTGAGGTTACTACGCGTGGCCCGCTCCACCGACTCCACGCATGCGCGCCGGGATCGGGAACTGCGCGCCAAGATCGCCATGGTGCACCAGCAATCACGGGAAACGTATGGCAGCCCACGGATCACGGTGGAGCTGCGAGCGCAAGGTGAAGCGGTGGGTCGGCATCGCGTCGCTCGCCTGATGCGGCAGGACGGACTGCGGGGCCGACAACGGCGGCGGTATCGCGTGCGCACGACCGACAGCCGACACTCGCATCCGATTGCTCCCAACCGGTTGGCCACGCAGCCACTCCCGACTAGGCCGGATCAAGTTTGGGTAAGCGATCTGACTTACGTGCCGACTGACGAAGGCTGGCTCTACGTCGCCGGTGTGCTCGACCGTTGCAGTCGCTGCCTGGTCGGCTGGGCCATGGGCACCACGCTCGACACGGCGGTGCCGTTGGCCGCTTTGATGATGGCGTTGCGCCAACGCCAACCTCGCCCTGGGCTCATCCATCACTCCGACCGCGGTGTCCAGTATGCCAGTGCCGATTATCATTCCGCGCTCGCCCACCACGGCCTCGTCGCCTCGATGAGTCGCAAGGGCAACTGCTACGACAACGCCGCGATGGAAGCGTTCTGGAGTAGCTTGAAGAATGAACTCGTTCATCGTCGGCGCTTCGCCACGCGGGCCGACGCCCGCACTGCGATCTTCGACTACATCGAGTCCTTCTATAACCGCTCCCGCCGCCACTCCTCGCTCGGCTATCAAAGCCCGCTCGACTACGAATCCTCCCTCAGCTAACTAACCAACAACACGCTCAACGCGTGTCCGTTTTATCCGGGGAAGCACAACCTGAGACCTGAATTTCCGACCTAACACATAAAACCTAACACCTAAAACTTATTGCCCTGACCTGATTCGGAGGTCCGGAAACTCAAGTTTCAGGTCTCAGGTCTCGTTTTCCCTCACGGGATCGTCAGCTGCATGCCGACGCGTAGGCTGCGTTCGTCGGGGAGTTCGGTGCGGTTGGCCTCGAAGATTTCGGGCCAGCGTCGGCTGTCGCCGTAGTACTGGCGGGCGATGCGGGTGAGGGTGTCGCCGGAGACGACCGTATGGGTGCGCGGCGCGGGGGCGGCGACTGGGGCGGGCGGGGGCGTGGCGGCAGCGGCGGCCGCAGGGGTGCCGGGCCGGGTGGGCGTGCCGAGCGTGGTGCCGGGGACCGGGGAGGTGATGGCCAGCCGCGTGCGCAACTGGGTGTTCTCCGTGGTGAGGGCGCCGAGCTGGTCCTGGGTCTGGCGGAGCTGGGTGCGGAGAATTTCGACCTGACCGGCCGTGGCGGAGGTGGTGGCGAGTTGCTCCTGCAGGTTTGAGACCTGCGCGCTCGCCGTCGTCCGGCTGCCGGCGAGCTCGGCTTCGAGTTCGGCTTGCCGGGCGGCGAGCTGCCCGGCCTCGGTCTTGGTGCGGTCGTGTTCGCTCTGCAGGAGGCTGAAGCTGCGCAAGGCGGTGGCCAGCTTGGCTTCGACATCGGCCAGGCGTGCCGGATCAGCTGCGGCGGTCGGAGCGGGTTGGTTGGCGAGGTCCGCGAGTTGCTGGCGCAGGGTGTTGCGTTCGCCTTCCAGATTGCGGGCGGCCTGTTCGGCGGCGGCGAGTTTTTCCGTCAGCGCGGTTTGCGCGGTGGCGAGTTCGGAGGCCTGGGCGGCATTGGCCTTGAGCGCGGCGTTCTCGCGTTCGAGCTGGCTGAAACTGTTCAGGGCGGTGGCGAGTTTGGCCTTGGTGTCGTCGAGTTCAGGCTGGAGCGAAGGCGCGGTGGCAGCGGCCGGGGCCGTCTGGGCGGCGGACAGGGCCTGTTCCGTGACGGTCAACCGGCGGGCGAGCTCATCACTGCGGCTGGTCGCCTGTTCGAGGCTGCGGGCGAGATTGGCGCGCTCGGCGGTGAGTTGCTCGATGGTCTGGGCGCGGGCGGCGACTTCCTGGCGGGCGGCTTCGGCGGCGGCCTGCGCGGCACTGAGGGCGCGGGGATCGATCGCGGGTGCCGCAGGCTGCGCCGGGACAGCGGCCTTGAGCGCGGTCTGCTCGTCGGTCAGCTCGTTGATCCGGCGCTGGGCGCTGACCAGGGCGGTCTGGGCCTCGGCGAGGCTGCGACCGCGTTCGGCGGCGGTGTCCTCCAAGGCTTGGTTGCGGGTGGCGAGATCGGTGGCCGCGGTCTGGGCGGCGGCCAATTCACGCTGCAATTCCTCGACCCGACCCGTGCTGGCGGTGGCGGCGCCACTTTGTTCGCTTTGCAGGCGCGAAACGCTGACCCGCAGCGCGGCGAGCTCGGCCGAACCCGCGGCGAGGGAACGCTGGGCCTCGGCCTTTTCGTTTTGGGCGGCGGCGAGCCGGGTGGAGAGGGCGGTGCTTTCGTCGACGGATTTTTGGGCGGCGGCCTGCGCGGTGGTGAGTTCCGTGCGCACGTCGGCCAATTGCGATTCCAGCGCCTGGACCTGGGAACGCAGGTCGGGGTAGGCGGGTGCGGCCGAGGTCAGTTCGCGCTGCTTGGACTCGAGGCCGGCGAGGGCGGACTGCGTTTCGGCGAGCTGGCGGGCGAGCGTGTCCTTTTCCGCCGTCAATTCAGCCAGACGGCTGTTGGCGGCGCCGGCTTCGCTTTGCGCCTGGGCGACGGTGCCGCGGAGGGCCGCGATTTCCTGCGCGAGGCGGGCCGCCTCGTCGCCGGACTGGGCGCGGGCGTTAAGCTGGGCTTCGAGCGCAACCTGACTGGTGGAGAGTTCCTTGATGCGGTCGTTGGCTTGGGCCAGGGCGGTGGCCGATTCGTTGCGCTGATGTTCAAGCGTGGCGAATTCGGCGCGGGTGCTGGCGAGCTGCGTTTCCAGTGCCTGGGTTTGCTCGCGCAGGTCGGGATAAGCGGGTGCGGCCGGGGTTTGCTCGCGATTCTTGGCTTCAAGACTGGCGAGGGCGGCATTGGCCTCCTCCAGCTGGCGGGCGAGCGTATCTTTTGCGCTCCCGAGTTCCGCGAGCTGGGTGTTGAGTCCAACCACCGTGCGGCGCAGATCGGCGGATTCGGGCTGCAAGGCAGTGAGGGTGGCGATGCGCTCATTGGCGGTGGCGGCCGCGGTCTGCGCTTCGGCGAGGGCCTGGTCGCGGGCGGCGATGCCTTCGGTCAGCTCACGCTGCCTGGCGGTGAAGGCGGCGGTGGCCGACTGGGCCTCGCCCAGTTGCACGCGCAGGCTGGCGAGTTCGGCGGCGGCGGTCCGGGCGGCGGCGGCGGCGTTGTCGGACTCGGTCCGGACACCGGCCAGTTCCTGCGCGAGGGCGGAGTTGCCGGCGGTCAGGCTGGAGATTTTTTCGGCAAATTCGGCGCGGGATGACTCGAGTGCGGTGAGGGTGGCAGCCTGTTCCCGGATGGCGGCCTCGAGCTTGCCCTGCAGGTCCGCGATCTCGGACTTGGCGCTCTGGGCGGCGGTGGTGGCGGTGTTACGGTACTCCGCCAGTTCCTGCGCGAGGCGGGCCGCCTCGTCACCGGACTGGGCGCGGGCGTTAAGCTGGGCCTCGAGGGTTGCCTGGCTGGTGGAGAGTTCCTTGATGCGGTCGTTGGCCTGGATCAGGGCATCGGCCGACTCGCGGTGCTGGCGATCCATCGTGGTGAGTTCGGAGCGGGTGCTGGCGAGTTGTTGCTCCAAGGCCTGGGTCTGTTCCCTCAGGTCGGGGTAAGCCGGTGCGGCGGTGCCCAGTTCGCGATTCCTGGACTCGAGCTTGGCGATGACGGACTGCGTCTCGGCGAGCTGGCGGGCGAGGGTGTCCTTTTCCGCCGTCTGGTCAGCCAGGCGGCTGTTGGTGGCGGAGACTGAGGCTTGGGCCGCTTCGAGTTGTGATTCCAACGCCCGGGTCTTTTCCCGCAGGTCGGGCCAGGCGGGGGCCGCACTGGCCAGGGCGCGGTTTTGCGCCTCCAAAGCGGCTTGGGCGGATTTGGTCTCGTCGAGTTGCTGGCGGAGCGCGGCAAGGGCGGAGGCGCTGTCGGACTGGGCGGCGGCCAGTTGCTGGCGCAGGCTGGCAAGTTCCGCTGCCGCGGCGTCCTGGGCCTGGCGCGAGGCGTTCTTCTCCGCCGCGAGTGCGGTTTCAGCGCCGGCGATTTTTCCCGCAAAAGCGGCCGTGAGCTGCGCCGTGAGCGCACTCTTTTCGGCGGCGAACCCGGCGGTGCGGGAATTGAGTTCGCCGGCCTCGCGGCGGGCCTCCGCCACAGCGGCCTCGGCCTGGGCGAGTTGGGCGGTCAGGGTCGAACGCTCCTGGGCGGACTTTTCCATGCCCGCCCGGGCCTGGGCCAGTTCGGTGGCGGTGTCTTCGAGCTGAGACTTCAGGATATTGAGCTGGACGCCGGCGGCTTGGGCGTCGGCGAGTTGCCGGGCAAGGGCATCCTTATCGGCGGCGGCTTGGGATAGCTGCGACTTGAGGGCGGCGACTTCGTCCCGGGCCTGGGCGAGGGCGGCGGGTTCCACGGCGGGCGCAGTGGACCGGGCCGCCAGGGAGGCTTCCAGTTCCGACTGACGGGCGGTGAGATCAGTGATGCGCTGATTGGCGGCGGTGATCGCAGCCTGCGATTCGACGAGTGCGCGTTCCCGCGCGGCGGCGAGATCGGCCATTTCGCGTTCATTGGCGCTGAGCGTGGCGGCGGTTTTTTGCGCTTCAGCCAACTGGGCGCCGAGGGTTTCCTTTTCCAAGACCGCGGCGGCGAGCCGGGTGTTGAGGGCGGCGGACTCGGCCCTGACTTCGTCGGCGTGTTTCGCCACGGTGTCGGCGGTGGCGGCCTGCTTTTCAGCCGCGTCCAGCCGCGCTTGTGTAACGGAGAGTTGCTGTGCGAGCCGGGCGGCTTCCTCGCCGGTGGCGGCGAGGGTGTTGAGCCGGGCCTCGATGGCGGACTGGGCGGTGGTAAGGGCGGCGATGCGCTCGTTGGCGGCGGCGAGGGCCTGCCGGGCCTCGGCGAGTTCCTGTTCGCGCTGGGCCACCGCGGTCTCGAAGGTCTGGATCCGGGCGTTGAGGGCCGTCGTGGCGGCCTGGGCCTGCCCGAGTTGCTGTTGCAGCTGGGCTTCCGCGTTGCTGGGGCTGGCTTCCTGGCTGGCGCGCAGGGCGGCGAGTTCGGCCGTGGCGGCGGCGAGGGCCTGATTGGACGCGTTCCTGGCAGATTCTGCGGCCGTGAGCGCGGATTTGAGGGTGTCGGCTTCCTTCCAGGCGGCGGCGAGTTCGACGCTGAGGTTGCTGGCCTGTTCGCTTTCGGTCCGGACCTCCGCGGGGGTGACCGGGCCGGAATAATTGCGGGTGGCGCCCGGCGCAGGGCGGGCGGTGTCGGTCGGGGCCGGGCCAGCACTTGAGCCGATCATCGGGCCAGGAGTCGTGGCCTGGATGCGGGCGGTCTCGGCCGGAGCGGTGGTGGTGACGGTGCGGCCCGGGCGCTGGCTCTGGCTGCGCCGCAATTCCAAGCGACGCTGGCCCTCGGCCAGCTCCGCGGAGCTCATGTCGGCCAACAAGGTGCGGACGGCCTTGCCCGTGGTGCCATTTTCCTCGGCAAGGGTGAGCCAGACATAGGCTTCGGCCAGATCGCGGGTGGTTTCACGGCCGGTGGCGTAGGCGAGTCCCAGGTTGTATTGGGCGATGGCGTTACCCCGTTCAGCCTTGGTACGCAGGGAGATGATTTCCGAGGAGTCAGCCGCGATCAGGGATACAGCGAGCAGACTGCCGAGCAGGGGTAGGGAAAAGGTGCGACGGCGGAGCTTGGAGTGCGACATCGGGTGAATCGTGAAGTAAACCGGGGGCGGACACAATCCGAAGTATGATGGCGGATTTGGCCGGAATTGCCACATCCGGCGGAACCAGGACCGCGAAGCACGGCGTGGTCAGGGCAGGCACTTGGCCCGGTTCACCGCCTGGTGCCAGTCGGCCTGCATCCGGCGCATGACGGCGGGGGCCGCCTTGGGCCGGAAGGTGCGATCGGCGGACCAGAAGCGGGCGATTTCAGCCCGGCTTTTCCAGAAGCCGACGGCGAGACCGGCCAGGTAGGCGGCGCCGAGGGCGGTGGTCTCGGTGGTGCGCGGGCGGACGACGGGGACGCGCAGGAGATCGGACTGGAATTGCAGGAGGGCGTTGTTCGCGGTGGCGCCGCCGTCCACGCGCAGTTCCTGCAGGCGGAACCCCGCATCGGCCTGCATGGCGCCGATGAGGTCGGCGCTCTGGAAGGCGATGCTTTCAACCGCGGCGCGGGCCAGGTGGGCGGCGGTGGTGCCGCGGGTGAGACCGGTGATGAGACCGCGGGCGGCCGGGTCCCAGTGCGGGGCGCCGAGGCCGGCAAAGGCCGGGACCAGGCAGATTCCGCCGCTGTCGGGCACACGGGCGGCGAGCCGTTCGATGTCGGCGGACTGCGCGATGAGGCCCAGGCCGTCGCGCAGCCATTGCACCACGGCGCCGCCAATGAAGACGGAGCCCTCGAGGGCGTACTCGGTTTTCCCGCCGATGCGCCAGGCGATGGTGGTGAGGAGCTGGTGCTTCGAGGCGACGGGCTTTGGTCCGGTATTGAGCAGGAGAAAGCAGCCGGTGCCGTAGGTGTTCTTGGCCATCCCGGGAGACCAGCAGGCCTGGCCGAAAAGCGCGGCCTGCTGGTCGCCCGCGATCCCGGCGATGGGCACCCCACGGAGGGCGGGAACGCCGGTCACCTCGCCGAGGATGCCGCTGCTGTCGCAGACGGTGGGCAGGAGTTCGCGGGGGATGCGGAGGGCCTGGAGCAGCGTGTCGTCCCAATCGCCGGTGCGGAGGTTGAGCAACAGGGTGCGCGAGGCATTGGAGACATCGGTGGCGTGCACGCGGCCGCCGGTGAGTTGCCAGAGCAGCCATGTGTCCACGGTGCCGAAGGCGAGTTCGCCGCGACCGGCGCGCCGGCGGGCGCCGGGAAGGTGGTCGAGGAGCCAGGCGAGCTTGGTGCCGGAGAAGTAGGGATCGAGCAGGAGGCCCGTTTTGCGACGGAAGAGCGGCTCGAGGCCCTCCCGTTTCAACCGGGCGCACAGGGCCGTGGTCCGCCGGTCCTGCCAGACGATGGCCCGGTGCAGCGGCCGGCCGGTGCGCCGGTCCCAGAGCAGGGTCGTCTCGCGCTGGTTGGTGAGGCCGATGGCGGCGAGGTCGCGGCCCGTGAGATTGGCCTGGGCGAGGGCGGCGAGGGCGGTGAGGCGCGAGGTTTCCCAGAGGTCGGCGGGATCGTGCTCGACCCAGCCGGGCTGCGGGTAGTGCTGGGTAAATTCCTGCCGGGCGGTGGCGCGGGGGCGGCCGCGCCGGTCGAAGACGATGGCCCGCGAGGAGGTGGTGCCTTGGTCGAGCGCGAGGACGTGGCGGGGCATGACGCCAGCATGGCCGCCCGGGGGGCGAAGGCCAAGCCTGCAGCAAGATGCGCTCAAGGCTTGGCTCGGTTCGATTGCAGCACACAATGGCCGAACCAATCCGCCTGTCGCGGGTCCGAGCCTACCCCACACCTATCATGAACACCAAGCAACTGTCCCTCGCCACCGTGACCGCGGTGTTCCTCCTCCTGGCCGGCTGCGCCACCGAGCCGGCGCGACCGCAGGAATCCACGAAATACTCCATCGAGGACACGGGCAAATTCACGCATCTCGACAAGGTCACGCAGGCGGCGGTGAGTTGCACGAACCTGCAGGAACGCCGGCTGCCCGACGGCCGGCTGGAGGTGGTCGCCAGCCTGCGCAATCGCGAGGGTCGCGACCTGAAGGTGCAGATCAACTGTGTGTTCAAGGACGAGCAAGGCTTCACCACGGGCGATGAGACCCCGTTCCGGACGCTGACCCTCGCGGAGGAGGCGACCGAGGCGGTGCGCTTCACCTCGGCCAATCCGGCGGCCAGCAAATACACCCTGCGCGTGCGGCTGGCCCGCTGAGAAGTGGGGTTTTTTGCCTATCCGGTGCGGGAAACTTGATGCCGGCCCGCGGAAGACCTAGAGCTTGCACATGCGGGCGGCTGTCATCGAAGACCAAACCCTGATGCGCGACTATTTCAGTGCGCTGCTGCGCAAGTATTGCGGGGCCACCGCGATCGTTGCCATCGGCTCGATGGCCGAGCTGGCGCGGCGGAGTCCCGAGCTGGAGCAGGCACAACTGATCCTCTTCGACATTGATCTGGGCGACGGCAGCACGCTGGACTGGGCCATGGAGCGGGCCGGCCGGGGCGGGGCCACGGTCCTGGTGGCGGTGAGTTCCATTGGCGCACAGTTCCCGTTCAAGCAGCTGCAGGGCGCGGGGATCAGCCTCGCCCACAAGAACGACAGTGAGAAGGAGCTCGTGGACCTCATCCGCAAGGCCATGGCCGGCGCGATGGTCATCTCCCGCCGGGTGATGGAGCTGATCAGCGCCGGCGCGCGCGATCCGCAGTCGCCGCTGAAGTTTCTCGGGCCGCGGGAGCAGCAGATCCTGGGCTTGCTGGGCCAGCGGCTCGCCAACGAGGAAATCGCCGCCTTGCTGGGTTGCACCGCGACCAATGTCGCGGATCACCGCAAGCGCATCATGCGCAAACTAGACCTGCACAACATCGAGCAGTTGATTGATTGCGCCATCCGGCACGGGCTGGTGTTTGATTCCAAGGCGGCCGCGGCCAAAAACCGGCTCACATCCTAAGTCGCGTCTGCGTGAGGGCGATCTCCTCCCCGGTAAACGGGAGCAGGCGCTGCACGGCGGACCAGTCGGCCACGTCCGCCGCCTGCTCCAGCAGGGCAACCTGCTCGGCCGCGGCCTCCTCGGTGGCCAGCAGAAGCAGGGAGCGCAGGGCGTGCGCCTCGGTGCCGGTGCGCGGATCCTTCAGCCGGGCCATGCCGGCCACCGCCTGCCATTTCTGCGCGATCCCTTCGGCCAGTTGCTCGGCCGAGGGCGCGAGGTCTCCCAGCGAGGCCAGCGGATTGCCGGCCAGGGCGCCGGCGGTATGCGTGTCGAGGGAGCGCTTCGGCCGCAGGCCCTCGGAAAGTCCGATGATGACGCGCTCCAGCTTTTCCCGTGTCACCGGCTTGGTGACGAAGCCGGTCATGCCCGCGATGCGCGCCTCCTCGAGCTTCTCCTGGGTGGTGTAGGCGGTGACCGCGACGATGGGCGGGGTGGGGCGGGGCAGGAGTTTGACAAGCTGCCGGCAAAGCGTCCCGCCGTCGGTGTCGGGCAGGCGCCAGTCGGTGAGCACCAGATCGTATTGGTTGGAGGCGGCGAGCTTGAGCGCGCCGGCCCCGTCTGCGGCCCAATGGACCTCATAGCCGAGCTGGCTCAGCACGTGGCCGAGGGCGATGCGGTTGTAGTCCTCGTCCTCGATGGCGAGGGCGCGGGAGACCGGGACGGGCACCCCGTCCTTGGGGGCCGGCGGCTGGGCACTGGCGAGGACCAGTTCGAGGGCGAACTCGGTGACCCCTTCATGGCTGGCGGCGGTGATGCGGCCGCCCATGGCCTGGGCCAGGCGGCGGCAGACGGCGAGGCCGAGGCCGGAGCCGGG
>JBIJDP010000529.1:0-2860 GCA_044344065.1 Opitutaceae bacterium | reverse complement strand
GCGGCATTGTCGGCGGTGATGCCGCCGCCGAGTTGCAGCCCGCCGGGCCAAGCGGCGAGGGCTTCGCGGGCGGCGGCGTCATTGCCGGGGCCGAGTTTGATCACATGGCCGCCGGTGAGGTCGGCGGCGCGGAATTGTTGGGCGAACCAACCGGCGGGGTGGGGCGAGACGAAATTCTCCACCGGCGCGGTGCCGTCATCGCGCAGGCTGCCGCCGACGATTTGTTTGACCTGGCCCTGGTGGAGGTCGATGCAAGGGCGGAATTTTGACACGGGCGGCAGGCTGGGGGATGAACTCACGCGAGTCTGGCGGCGAGGAGATGGTCCACATGTTTGGCGAGCATGTCGGCTTCGAGGTTCACCGGTTGGCCGACGGTGGCGGTGTGCAGGTGGGTGGCTTCCCAGGTGTGCGGCGTGATCCAGAAAATGGCCGAAGTGGCCGTGAGTTCGGCGATGGTGAGGGAAATGCCGTCCACGGAGAGCGAGCCTTTGTCGATGCAGAGGCGGTGAATGGCCGGCGGCAGGGACACCTCGAATTGATGGTCCTGGCCGGCGGATGCCAGGTTGGTGATGGTGCCGGTGGCGTCCACATGGCCCTGCACGAAATGGCCGCCGAAACGGGCGCCCACCTGCAAGGCCCGCTCCAGGTTGACCAGCGAGCCGGTCCGCAACGCGCCGAGCGAGGTGACCCGCAACGTTTGGGCGAGCAACTCAAAGGCAACGCCCTCCGCTGGCAGGTCCGCCACCGTGAGACAGCAGCCGTTGATCGCGACGGAATCCCCGAGCGCCAACTCGCTGGCGAAGGGAATGCCCAAGGTGAGCCGGGCTTGCTCGCCGCGGGATTCGAGGGCGATGACGGTGCCGGTGGTTTCGACTAGGCCTGTGAACATGATGGGAAAGGTGGAGTGAGGTTGACCGCAAGGGCAGCGGGTGCGTGCCGCGGCGAGTCTGAATGGGATCCCGGCGTTGGGCAAGTCCCGAACCCATCTTTTGGACTTCCCCGTCGGGGGGCGATGCCGTAGGATCACGCCATGGCCACGCAGACAAAGGGTTTCAAACTGCCGGAACATTTTGACGTCGAGCGGGAATTGCTCGAACAATTCAGCAACCGCCCGGGTCATCAACGTTGCGTGGAAGGCCGCGACGAGCTGCTGCTGGTCGTGCACGAAGTCCCGCAGCCGGCGATTCCGGAACGCGAGGCGCTGTATTTTTGGAAACGGCGCGACGGCCGCTGGACCCAATCCGGCGGGCCGGGCCTGTCCGAGTTGAGCGAGTTGCTCGACCGCTACGCCCAGGCCATCGATGGTCACGAGGAGATGATCGATGAGGCCGACACCGCGGCGGAGATTTTCGGAATCCTCCGACATTCCGGACCCTTGGCGCGATCCAGCCGGAATTTGGTGCAGGCGCTAGAGCAAACGCTGGCGGCCGACCACGATAACCGGGACATCCGGGCCTTCCGTGACCGGGCGCGGGAATTGGAGCGGGCGGCGGACCTGCTGCACGCCGATGCGCGGGTAACCCTGGAATTCTGGCAGGCGGAGCGATCGGAGGAACATTCCCGCGCCTCGGCCCGCCTGGGTCGCATCGCCTTCCGCATGAACTTGCTGGCCGGATTTTTCATGCCGCTGATGGCCCTGAGCAGCTTGTTCGGGATGAATGTGAGCATTCCGGGGTTTGCCCTGCCGTTCTTTTGGGGCATCCTCCTGCTGGGGATGTGCATCGGGGGCGTGCTGCTGTGGCTGGTCGGGCGGCAAACCGGCAAGCGGGCGGATTTCGAGGATGAACTCGGGGAGGAAGACGAGCCGGAAATGTGACCCTAGCGAGGCTCCGCCTCAGACCCAAGACAACAAGACCCAAGACGCAAGACGAAGAATTTGACCTAACGACAACACATTCTCGGTTTCGACCCTAGCGCCGCGCCACCGTGGGGCGCCTCACTCGTCGAACGGGTCGGACTGGTCCGACTTCTCCCGCAATCAGCGAGTGCTTGCCGCCGGGCATTTCAGGTGAAATTCCGGGCTGGAGGCGGTCTTTTCGGGGCTTACCGCTTTTCGGGGTTGCTTCCCGCGCCCGGGTCGGGGATGCTGGCGCGGATGAATTGCAAATCTCTCGAAGGAAAAGTGGGCGTGGTATTTGGTGTTGCGAATAAACGCAGCATCGCTTGGGCCATTGCGCAGGCATGGGCGGACCAGGGGGTGAAGCTGATTTTCAATTATCAGGGCGAGCGGGTGAAGGAGAACGTCGAGGAGCTGACCGCCACCTTTGGCAATGAGGTGGGGCTCTACCCCTGCGACGTGACCAGCGACGAGGAAATTGACGGGTTCTTCGCCAACGTCCGCAAGCACACCGACCGGGTAGACCTGCTGCTGCACTCGGTGGCCTTTGCGCCGCGGGAGGCGCTGGAAGGGCGGTTTCTGGCGACCACCCGCGAAGCCTACCGGATGGCGCACGACATTTCCGCGTTTTCACTGATCGCCTTGGCGCAGCGGGTGGAGCCGCTGATGACCCAGGGCGGGAGCATCATCGCGATGAGCTATTACGGCGCGGAGAAGGTCATCCCCAACTACAACATCATGGGTGTGGCCAAGGCCAGCCTGGAGGCCACCACCCGCTACCTCGCCTGGGACATGGGCAAGCAGGCGATCCGCGTCAATTGCATCAGCGCCGGGCCGATGCAGACGCTCGCCGCGCGGGGCATCGGCGGCTTTAACAAAATGATCAAGGAATACGAGGGCCGCGCACCGTTGGGCCGCTCCTGCTCGCTGGAGGAACTCGGGGCCACCGGGGTCTTCCTGGCCAGCGACGGCGCGGCCTCCATTACCGGCCAGGTCCTCTACGTCGATGGCGGCTATCAGATC
>JBIJDP010000528.1:0-2864 GCA_044344065.1 Opitutaceae bacterium | reverse complement strand
TGGCCCTTCCCTGACGTGACCTCATTACCCGATGCCACCCCTGCACCGGTCCGCCATGGCTTCTGGACGCGTCGCGTCGTCGATCCACTCGTCGCACAGCTGACGCAAGGCGTCACGCCGGACAAACTCGCCGCGACCCTCGCCGTCGGCACCGCCTGCTCCCTCTTCCCGTTCCTCGGCTTCACCACCTTGCTCAACCTTGGCGTCGGCCTCTGGCTCCGCATGAACCAGCCGATCCTCCAGACCTTCAACCAGCTCCTCGGACCCGTGCAAGTGGCGCTGATCCTCGTCTACGTGCGCGCCGGCGAGTGGCTCTGGCGTGCGACCGAGAGCCGTTTTACCATTACCGAGGTGCTGCGCGTTTTCCGCGATGCCGACCTCGGCGAATTTCTGCGGCAATTCGGCTGGGCCGGCATTCACGCCTTCACCGCCTGGGCACTGACGGCCCCGCTCCTGATCGGCGTCCTCTATTACTTCCTCCGGCCGGTCATGCGTCATCTGGCAAAATTACGCGCATGAAATTAACCACGGATCACACAGATGGCACAGATGCGAGACCAAGGCATTGGCCACAGGAGGCTCAAAATGCCCAGGCATGAACATTGTGACGGGAAGAAGCGGAAGGAGTGCTTTGATGACGGAATACACTCCCATTATGTCTTTGCGGCACGTCCAGGCGTCTTCGCGCATTATCCCTTCTCTACCCACGCTACTGCCTCCTGTTCAACCGGCTTGGTCCGCATGAGCCTTATGGGCTTTTTAGGGCCATTCTCCGATCCGTGCCATTCGTGAAATCCGTGGTCTGATCTTATGCTCCCCATCAACCTTCTTCTCTCGGCCACCCTGGGTCTCTGTGTGGTTTTTGCGCTCTGTTATGTGTTCGCGCGGCGGATCGATAATTACGGGATCGTCGACATTGCATGGTCCTACGCCTTTGCGGCGCTCGCGGCGTATTACGCCCTCGCGGCGGGCGGGTGGCCGGTGCGCCGGGCGCTCATCGGCGCCCTCGCCTGCCTGTGGAGCCTCCGCCTAGGCACGCACCTCGCCATCCGCGTGATCGGCCACCATCCGACGGAAGACGGACGCTACCTCGCCCTGCGCCAGCGCTGGGCGGCGAACTTTGGCCAGGAGATGTTCAAATTTTTCCAGATGCAGGCGGTCTCCGTCGTCATTCTCGGTGCCGCGTTTCTCGTCACCACCATCAACCCGGCATCCGCCCTGCATCCGTTTGAGATCGCCGGCATGGCGCTCTTTCTCGTCGCCCTGACCGGCGAGGCGCTGGCCGACCGGCAGCTCGCCACCTTCAAGCGTGACCCCGCCAACCGCGGACGCGTCTGCGACACCGGGCTCTGGCGCTACAGCCGGCATCCCAATTACTTCTTCGAGTGGCTCGTCTGGGTCGCATTCTTCGTCTTCGCGCTCGGATCCCCCTGGGGTTGGGTCGCGATTATCGGTCCCGCCAGCATCCTTTGGCTGCTCCTGCGCGTAACAGGAATACCCATGAACGAAGAACAGAACCTCCGCAGCCGCGGCGACGCGTACCGCCGCTACCAGCAGTCAACCAGCATATTCGTGCCGTGGCCGAGGCGCACACGCACCAGTAGCGAGTAGCGGGCATTTCGCTGCTCCACTTGCTCACCCTTGCGGCAAATCTCCGCAAACCACCCGTTTCGCTCTATTGTCCATTTCTACCCGCGACTCACTACCCGCTACTCGCTACTACCCATGATCGATTTCCTCCTCGAAAAGAACCTCCTGCCCGACTGGCTCATCCGCCTCGGGATCCGCCGGCTGCTGGCGCAGCGCCTGCGCGAGGAAGCCGCCCGCTATGATCGCACGGCCTACGTCGCCGACCTGAAGACCCGGGCGCTCGCCGAGCAGACGGCCGCCGCCAACGAGCAGCACTACGAGGTGCCGACGCCGTTCTACCAATACTGCCTCGGACGGCAGCTGAAGTATTCCTCCTGCCTCTACACCACCGGCAGCGAATCCCTGGACCAGGCCGAAACGGCCATGCTGGCCCTCTACGCCGAGCGCGCCCAACTCGCCGACGGCCAGCACATCCTCGAACTCGGCTGCGGCTGGGGTTCGCTCGCCCTGTACAACGCCCAGCGTTTCCCCGGGGCAAAGATCACCGCGATCTCCAACTCCCGCACCCAAAAGGAATTCATCGACACCGAAGCGCGCAAACGCGGCCTGACCAACCTCCGTATTCTCACGTGCGACATCAACACCTTCGATATCGCCCCCGGCCAGTTCGACCGCGTCGTCTCGGTCGAGATGTTTGAGCACCTCAAGAATTACGAACTCCTCTTCCGCCACATCGCCCGCTGGCTCAAGCCCGGCGGCCTGCTCTTCACGCACATTTTCACGCACCGCCGCCTCAGCTACCACTTTGTCGCCCGCGATGCCTCCGACTGGATGAGCCGTTACTTTTTCACCGGCGGACAAATGCCTGCGCACGACCTGCTCCTGCAGTTTCAGGACGACCTAAAGCCCGTGCAGGACTGGAAGCTCAGCGGCACGCACTATCAGCGCACCGCCGAGCATTGGTTGCAGAACATGGACCGGCACAAGGAGGAGATCCTCCCGCTCTTTGCCGACACCTATGGCCGCGATCACGCCGTGAAATGGTGGGCTTACTGGCGCGTCTTCTACATGGCCTGCGCCGAGCTCTGGGGCTACCACAAGGGCGAGGAGTGGCTCGTGAGCCACTACCTCTTTCGGAAGCCATGAATTATCTTATACCAATCGCCGTTAGCTAATACACTTTAGGTTGGCGCGCCAGAGTTTACCTGATCGGCGAGCCAGGTGTGGATGAGGGAGGAAACGGCGGCCGGGGTGGACCAAGGGCGGGCCGCGGC
>JBIJDP010000527.1:0-2872 GCA_044344065.1 Opitutaceae bacterium | reverse complement strand
CTTGCCCTCCATGATCGATTACCTGCAGAAAATCCTCACGGCCCGCGTCTACGACGTGGCGAGGGAGACCCCGTTGGAGAAGGCCGCGAATCTCTCCGCGCGCCTCAACAACACCCTGCTGCTCAAGCGCGAGGACATGCAGAGCGTCTTCTCCTTCAAGCTGCGCGGCGCCTACAACAAGATGGCGCACCTGTCACCCGCCGCGCTGGCCCGGGGCGTGATCTGCGCGTCGGCGGGCAACCACGCCCAGGGCGTGGCACTGGCGGCCAAGCGGCTTGGCACCAAGGCGGTCATCGTCATGCCCGTGACGACGCCGCACGTGAAGGTGCATGCCGTGAAGGCGCGGGGGGCCGAGGTGGTCCTGCATGGCGATACCTACGATGACGCCTATGCCCATTCGCGCGTGCTCAGCGAACGCGACCAGCTGACCTTTGTGCACCCGTTCGACGATCCGGACGTGATCGCCGGGCAGGGCACCATCGGCATGGAGATCCTGCAGCAGCACCAGGGGCCGCTGCATGCGATCTTCGTGGCTATCGGCGGCGGCGGGCTGGCCGCGGGCGTGGCCGCCTACGTGAAGCGCGTGCGGCCCGGCATCAAGGTGATCGGCGTGGAGCCGGTGGATTCCGATGCCATGGACCGTTCCCTGAAGGCCGGCCGCCGGGTGCGCCTCGATCGCGTCGGGCTGTTCGCGGACGGCGTGGCCGTGCGCCAGGTGGGCGTGGAAACCTTCCGGCTCTGCCGCAAATACCTCGACGGCGTGATCCTCGTGGACACCGACGACATCTGCGCCGCGACGAAGGACGTCTTTGAGGATTCCCGGGCCGTGCTGGAGCCGGCCGGCGCGCTGGCCGTGGCCGGCGCCAAGGCCTACGTCGAACAGCACCGGTTGAAGGGCGAGACCCTGGTGGCGGTGGCCTGCGGGGCGAACCTCAACTTCGACCGCCTGCGGTTCATTGCCGAGCGGGCCGAGCTCGGAGAGCACCGGGAAGCCGTGATGGCGGTGACCATCCCGGAGGGTCCGGGCAATCTGCGGCGATTCTGCGAACTGGTGGGCCGGCGCAGTGTGACCGAGTTCAACTACCGCATCGCCGATGCGAGCTCCGCCCACATTTTTGTCGGCATCCAGACGGCCGCGCGCGGCGAGAGCGAAAAAATCGCGGCCCATTTCAGCCGCCATGGCTTCCGCACGCTGGACCTCACCTACGACGAGATGGCGAAACTGCACATCCGCCACCTCGTGGGCGGCCGCTCGCCCCTGGCGGCGCACGAGCGGCTGTTCCGCTTTGAGTTTCCCGAGCGTCCGGGGGCGCTGATGAAGTTCCTCGATTCGATGTCGCCGAACTGGAACATCAGCCTCTTCCACTACCGCAACCACGGCGCCGACTACGGCCGCGTGCTGATGGGCCTGCAGGTACCCGACACCGAGACCAAACAGCTGGCCGTGTTCCTCCGGAAGCTCGGCTACCGCTACTGGGACGAGACGGCGAATCCGGCGTACCGGCTGTTTCTGCGGTGAACTCGTAGTGCCGGTCTTCAGCCGGCACTGGATCGGAAGAATCAAGCCCCGCGGCGGCGCAATGAGCGCGGGCTGTAGCACCGCGCTACGGTTGGGCCGGCCTGTGGGTCCACTCGCCGCAGTCTATTCGAACGACTGTCGGGAATTATTCTCCAAATACGCGGCGATCTCGCGGGCGAAGGTCTCGCCGAACTCGGCGCGCTTCTTTTCGCCCATGCCGAAGATGCCTTCCATGTCGCGGAGGGTCACTGGGTATTCGCGCGCCAGGGCCCGGAGCGTGGTGTCGCCAAAAATGACGTAGGCAGGGACCTTGCGCTCGTCGGCGAGCTTCTTGCGCAGGCCCCGCAGGCGTTCGAAGAGAATCTCGTCGCACGCTATGTCGCCCTCGCGCCGGACCACGCGCTTCGCCTTGGGGAGGTCCATGGGCTTGGTCAGCGTCACGGGCTGGCGGCTACGGAGGAGCTCCAGGCCTTCCGGGCTGAGCTCGAGCGTGGCGTATTCGCCCTCGGCCACGGCGATGTAGCCGAGGCGCATGAGTTCGCGGCCCACGGCCGCCCAGGCGGGGCGCGACAACTCCCGGCCGATGCCATAGGTGGAGAGCCGGTCATGGCCCCAGCGGCGGATCTTGTCGGTGTCGCCGCCGGTGAGCACCTCGATGAGGTGGTTCAGGCCGACGCCAAACTGGGTGGCCTGGCGGATGCGGTAGATGCAGGAAAGGAGTTTCTGCGCGGCGAGGGTGCCGTCGTACGTCTCGCGCGGCTCGAGGCAGTTGTCGCAGGCACCGCAATTGGGGGCGGTGAATTTCTCCCCGAAATAACCGAGCAGTTCGCCGCGACGGCAGCCGGCGCTCTCGGCGTAGTGGACGATCTGGCGGAGCTGGGCACGGGCGATCTGCTGTTCCTGCTCGTCGGTGATCTCGTCGAGGAAATGCGTCTGCTTGGCGATGTCGCCCGCGCTGAAAAGCAGGAGGCAGTCGCCCGGCAGGCCGTCGCGGCCCGCCCGCCCGGTCTCCTGGTAGTAGCCCTCGATGTTCTTCGGCAGGTCGTGATGGATGATCCAGCGGACGTTCGGCTTGTTGATGCCCATGCCGAAGGCGATGGTCGCGCAAATGATGCGCGTGTCGTCGCGGAGGAACTGCTCCTGATTCGTGGAGCGCTCGTCGCCGGTGAGCCCGGCGTGATAGGGGCGGGCGGGAAAACCCCGGCCGGCCAGCGCCTCGGCCACGCGCTCGGCGGTGGCCCGGCTCGCGCAATAGATGATGCCGCTCGCGTGCTCGCGCTTGCGGACGAAATCGATGATCTGCTTCAGCGGCTTGTCCTTCGGGATGACGCGGTAGGTGAGGTTGGGACGGTT
>JBIJDP010000525.1:0-2881 GCA_044344065.1 Opitutaceae bacterium | reverse complement strand
AAAGACCAGCATGTCGCGGATGCCCTTGTGGATGCGGTAGGCGCCGCCGCCGGGCTCGGCCGTGAAATAGCGCGCCAGCCGCTCCGGCGTGAGGTCGGCGGCGATGCTGGCCGGATAGACGCCGAGTCGGGCCGTGGCGACCGCACGGCTGTCGATGTCGGTGGCGAACACCTGCACGGTGAAGCTCTGCTTGAGCGCCTCCATGCGCTCCACCATGAGAATGGCGAGCGAATAGGCTTCCTCGCCGGTGGAGCACCCCGCCGACCAGACGCGGATCACGGCGTCCGCCCGCTGTTCGGCAAAGAGCCGCGGAATGACTTGGGCCTCAAGCACCGCGAAGGCCTCCGGGTCGCGGAAGAAATTGGTCACGCCGATCAGCAGGTCGCGAAACAGCGCCTCCACCTCAGCCGGATGCTGCTGCAGATACCGGACGTAGTCGCCCAGCGCGCTGATTTGGTGGACCGCCATGCGCCGCTCGATCCGGCGGTGGATCGTGCTCGGCTTATATTGGGAAAAATCATGGCTGGTCTGGGCGCGCAGCAGAATGAAGACCTTTTTCAGCGCGGTCTCGGTCTTGGGGGTCGGGACTGTGTTGGGTTCGGCCGGCCGGCCGAACGCATGCACGGCATAGGCGATCAGCTGGGTGGGCATCTCGGCCGGGGGCAGCTCGTAGTCGACCAGTCCGGTGGCGATGGCGCTGCGCGGCATGCCGTCGAACTCGGTCGAGGCGGGGTTCTGCGCCATGACCATGCCGCCCTCGCCCTTGATGGCGCGCACGCCCAGCGTGCCGTCGCTGCCGGTGCCCGAAAGGATGATCCCGATGGCCCGCTCATGCTGGTCCTGCGCCAGCGACCGGAAGAAGAAGTCGATCGGCAGGCGCTGGCCGCGCGGAAAGCTCGGTTCCAGCAATTGCAGCGTGCCGTTCAGAAACGCCATGTCGCAGCCCGGCGGAATGATGTAGGCGCAGTTGGGCTGCACCACCATGCCGTCCTCCACCTCGAAAACCTGCATGCGCGTGTAACGCCGGACCAGGTCGGCGAGGATGCTCTTGTGGTCCGGAGCCAGGTGCTGCACCAGCACAAAGGCCATGTTCGGATCGGTGTTGGCAGGCATGCCGGAAAAGAACGCCTCAAAGGCCGCCAGCCCCCCGGCGGACGCCCCGATGCCGACGATCGGAAACCGAGCGGCCTCCGGGGCGGCCAGTTCGGCGCTCGCCGGCGCCACCGCGGTCGGGCCGGCTGTCTCCGCCCTTACGATACCCTGGGCCCCGCTCGGCGTTGGCGCGGTTTTACCGGCGGCTTTGGTCTTGGTGGTTTTCATGGTCGGCTCCTACGGTTGATCGGATCTGGGACGCGCATCTGCGGGCAGACTCAGCGCCTGACATCACGGGATGTCGATGGTGAAGACGTCTCGGCCGCAGGCGCCGCCCACCGTCACCGCCATGCTCGACGGGGAATGGGTGGGGCGGCGCGTAATGGCTGAACATCCCAGGCGAGCCCGGCCACTGGCGCGTCCCTCGTTCCCGTTTGGCCGGCGGCAGACCGACTCCGGTTTTTCGCTGTTTCAAATCGGAACGTCATGGGCACGACCGCTGAAAAACAGCGGCGCGATGCTCTCTGATCGCTAAGGCCCGGCTGCCGGCGAAGGCGCGGCGGGGCCTGATTTGCCACGGTCTGCATTCAAGGCTGCGCCAAGCTGCGCCAAGGAGCAGGGCTTGCTCAGATAGTCATCCATGCCTGCCACCTGGCAGCGCTCGGCGTCACCGACCAACGCATAAGCCGTAAGCGCCACGATCCGAATGTGCTCACCACCGCCCGCGGATCGGGCCGCTTCGCGCCGCCGGATCTCCCGAGCGGCCTCGAAGCCGTCCATGTCGGGCATCTGGCAGTCCATGAGGATGACGTCGTAGGCGGAATTTTCCCAAGCCTCGATTGCTGCGCGTCCGTTGAAGGCAAAATCAGGCTGATACCCTAGGGTTTCCATCATATATCCGAAAACGAGCCGGTTAACCTCGCGGTCCTCAGCGATGAGGATACGCAGCGGGCGCCTGGGGGCGGTTTGCTGGACGCGGTCCGCCTCGCTGGCGACCGGCACTTCTGGCTCAGGGGCAGGCGCGATGGCCAAGGCGATCTCAAACCAGAAGACCGAGCCCTGGCCGAGCACGCTCTCCACGCCGATGCGCCCTCCCATCAGTTCCACAATGCGCTTGGAGATGGCCAACCCCAGGCCGGTGCCGCCGCGCCGCGCCGAAGCAGTTCCGTTCGCCTGGCTAAACGGCTGGAAGAGGCGGGCGCAATCTTCGGCACTAAGACCGATGCCCGTGTCCTGCACCTCGAAGCGCAAGCTCGTCTGGGGCGCTTCGGATCCAATGAGCCGCACGCGGATCTTTACCCCGCCCCGGTCGATAAACTTGAGGCCGTTGCCCACGAGGTTCATGAGCACCTGGCGCAGGCGGCCGGCGTCGCCCAACCGCCAGTCCGGGATCCCTTCTCCCGGGTCGACCGCCAGGGTGAGCCCGCGCTCCTGGGCGCGCGGCTGGAGCAACCGCACCACGCCGTCCGTCAGTTCGTGCAGACTGAGGGGTCGTTTATCTAGCGGAAAATAGCCGCCGGCTTCGATCTTCGACAGATCTAAGATGTCGTTGATGATGCAGAGGAGCGCCTCGCCACTGTCGGTGATGGTGCGGGCGAACTCGGTCTGCCGGGGATCGAGCGGCGTTTTGAGCAGCAAGCTGGCCATGCCCAAGACGGCGTTCATGGGCGTGCGGATTTCATGGCTCATCGTCGCCAGGAACTCGCTCTTGGCGCGGTTGGCTGTGGTCGCCTGCTCGGCCAGGATGACGGCTTTCGCGTTGGCCATTTGGAGCGACTGGTTGGCATCG
>JBIJDP010000524.1:0-2882 GCA_044344065.1 Opitutaceae bacterium | reverse complement strand
GGTTATTTTTGGTGCGCTCTCAAAGAGGCTGGAATCCAACCCTCCGTTTCCTCTGCTCTCTCCTGTTGAACGATTGGTTCCTTCTGTGCCTTATGCGGCCATCCTCTGATCCGTGTCATCCGTGCAATCCGTGGTTAACTCCGGTTTGGTGTGGACTTCGGGATGTATGTTCGGTGTCCGGCGGCCAAAAAGCTTAGCGTGTATTTCGCGGGATTCGTGGTTAATACCGAATCGATTACAATTCCATGAGTACCCCCCGCGTTCTCAACGTCGCCATCATCGGTTGCGGCAGCTACGGCGCCGAGCATGCCAAGTTTCTTTCCGCCTGCCCGCAGGTGAAATTGCACGCCGTGGCCGACATTGCCGCCGATCGCGCCGAGGCGTTCGCGCAGAAATACGGCGCCGGCTACGCCACCGCGGACCCGGCGCGGATCTGGGCGGATCCCGCCATCGACGCCGTCTGGATCTGCACCCAACACCACACGCATGCGCCGCTGGCTGAAGCCGCGGCGGCGGCGGGCAAGAATTTCTTTCTGGAGAAACCCCTGGCGCTGACCCTCGCCGACTGCGACCGCATCGTGGCCGCGGTCGAGCGCAGCGGCGTGCTCGCGTCCTCAGGCTTCAAACTGCGTTTCTTTCCCGCGGTGCGCGCAGCGCGGGCCTTCCTGCAAAAGCCGACGCTGACCACGGCGCACGTCATCGACGACCACTGGCCGTCCGAGTTCTGGGCCAACGATCCCGTGCAGGGCGGCGGCAACGTGCTGTCGCAGGGCTGCCACATCGTGGACACCGTGCTGCTCCTGCACCCGACGCCGCCGGTGCGGGTCTATGCCGCAGGCGGCAACCGACACCATCCGACCCGCGCCATTGTGGATACCGCCGCGATCACGCTCACCTTTGCCGACGGGGCGGTCGCGAGCATTGCCGTGGGTGATGTCGGCGTGCCGCCCTACACCTCCAAGTTTGCCCTGCAGCAGTCCGACGGCACCCGCAGCCTCAGCCTCTACAACCGGCTGAATTCGCTGATGACCCGCGAGGACAAAAAAATCACCGAGCACCCGGCCTGGCCCGAAGACGGCGCGGCGGTGATTGACCGCGAATTCATCGCGGCGGTGGCGGCGGGCAAGCCGTCGCCGTGCAGCGTCCATTCCGCGCGGCGCACGACCGCGGTGGTGCTGGCGGCGATCGAATCAATCCGCACCGGCCAGGCGGTGGATCTGACGGTGGCGCCGTACGCGGCGGCGATGAGGGTGCCGGCATGAGGACTGACGGCCGACGACACCTTCAAGTAGGGCAGGTCTCCGACCTGCCTTGGGGAAGTTTCCCGGCCGGCCGGACGCAAACAGGGCAGATCAGAAACCTGCCCTACTGGAAATGAACGCCGTTGCCAATCGCCTCACCGACCTCGCGCGCTTCCACGGCAACCGCTGGTTCAACCCGACAACCCGCCAGTGCGTGGGTCCGCGGGACACATTGTGGTACGCGATCGCGCTGCTGTTTTCGGCCGACGCAGCCGAACGCGCGTTGGGCGACGCACTGCTCGGTGAGGCCCGCAGTGCCGACGGCACACACACGCCGGCGACCATGCTGGCGATCCTGCTCGCAATCCCCGATCGCATCTCGACCGCGACCGCGGCAAATCTCGAGGCCCAGATCCGCGCTTCGCTGCCCGAGGCGGCGCTGTGCGAGTGGCATGATGGCAACGTCAACCATCCGCTCGGGGCCTGGGCGGCGCTGATCCTCGCCGGGGAGCGATTCAACGAACCGCTCGCCGTCGCCAGCGGGGCGGGGCGCCTGCAGGCATTCGTGCGCACGGTGGGTGATCGCCGGCATGTGCATCACCGCCAGGCCACATTTTCCGAATACAACAGCCCGACCTACACGGCGCTGGACCTGTGGTTCCTCGCGCTGATCGCCGAGTTTGCGCAGGATGCGACGGTGCGGCGGTTGGGGCGTTTCGTGGAGGAGCGCCTGTGGATCGAGACGGCCCTGTATTACCACGCTCCCACCCAGCAGTTTTCCGGGCCGCATTGCCGGGCCTACCTGGATGATTCGCTCGGCGGGTGGTCCGCCCTGCACTGCACGATGGCCGTGGCCTTCGATGCGCCGTTGCTGCTGGAGCCGGCGCGCTCGCTGGACACCGAGCATCCCTCGGCCGTGTTGGAGAACGCGCTGGTGGCGATCACGCCCTTCCATGTGCCCGCGGAGGCCCGCCGGCTGGCCTTCGCCAAGCCGCTGCCCTGTTCGCTGCGCTTCACGACCTACGGCGAAAGCTACCACGAGAACAACGCCGCGCACCGCTTCGAGGACGGCCTCTATCCGGGCGGCTGGAGCCAGCTCACGAGCTGGCAGACGGAGGAGTTTGCCCTCGGCACGGCATCGCGGCCCTACGTCAACGCCGGACACAGCGACGCCTTCATGGTGCGCTTGCGCCGCCGGCCGGAGATCCATGCCTGCGCCGACTTCCGCTCCATCTTCTGCCGCGGCGTGTTCAACGATGCGGTCGTCGGCCGGTCCAACCGCGTACACGTCACCGGCGGCGCCACCGACGCGAGCTATCTCTACGAGGAGGGCCGCACCTGCACCCTGCAGCACCAGAACCGGGCGCTGGTCTGCTATGCCCCCAAGGGCGCGGGCCACCGCGGGGTGGGGCGGTTCCGCGTGGATGTGATGTTCTCCTTCGATGCGCCGTTTGATGAATTCCGCATCGACGGTCACCTCGCGACCACGGCGGACGCGAAACTCCCGGCATCCAGCCGCTTTCTATTCCGCGACGGCAACGTGCTCGGCGTGATAATCCCGCTCTCGCCGCAGCCGGCGGCGAGTGCGACCCCAGTCACCCTGCGCACTGTAACTGTAGGAGCGGGGTTTAGCCGCGATGG
>JBIJDP010000523.1:0-2883 GCA_044344065.1 Opitutaceae bacterium | reverse complement strand
GGAGTTTGGCACCATGATGCCGCGCGCTGCCGGATCAGCTACCGCGGCCGGTTGCTGGAACTGGCGCGCAACGAATACCGCCTGCTCGCCGTGCTAGTGGCGTCGCCCGGCCGGGTGTTCAGCCGCGACCAGCTCATGACCGCGGCGTGGGACGATCCCGGGGCGGCGCTGGACCGGACCGTGGATGCCCACATCAAGCTGCTCCGCGCCAAGCTGCGCGAGATCGCCCCCGAGTCCGACCCGATCGTGACGCATCGCGGGCTGGGCTACGCCCTGCGGGAGGAAACGTGAGCCTGCGTCTCCGGCTTCTCCTCGTGCTGCTGGCGATTTACTGCGCCGGCGGCTACTTCATCGCGCGGTGGACGCTGAACCAGATCCGGCCGCGCTACCTCGAGTCCATGGAGGAGTCCCTGGTGGACGTCGCCGTGGTGCTCGCCTCGCAGCTGGAGCAAAGCACGGCGCCGGCCGGCCCCGAGGTGGAGGGTTTCCGCGCCGCCTTTGCCGGCGCGCAACGCCGCGAATTCGAGGCCCGGATCTTTTCGCTGCACAAGACCGCCATCGACCTGCGGGTCTATGTCACCGACGCGCAGGGCCGGGTGCTCTTTGACTCGACGGGCCGGCACGAGGGCCGGGATTTTTCCCGCTGGAACGACGTCGCCCGCACGCTGCGGGGCCAATACGGCGCCCGGTCCACGCGCGACGTGGACGACGACGATGAGACGCAGGTGCTCTATGTCGCTGCCCCGGTCCGCCATGAGGGCCGCATCTGCGGGGTGGTGACGGCGGGCAAGCCGACCCGCGGCATCAACACCCTCGTGGCGGCGGCGAAGCGGCGCATCGTGATCGGCGCGGTTGGCGGCGGCATTGTGCTCCTGCTCGTGCTGCTGCTCGTGGCCGCGTGGGTGATCGCCCCGCTCGAACAACTCACCGCCTACGCCCGCGCGGTCCGCGACGGCCGGCCGGTGTCGCCGCCGCCGCTCCCGGGCCGGACGCTGCGCGACCTGGGCACGGCGTTCGAGGAAATGCGCGACGCCCTGGAGGGGCGGCAGCATGCGGAACGTTACACCCAGGCCATGGCCCATGGGGTGAAGGCGCCGCTGGCCGCGATCCGCGGCGCGGCCGAACTGATGGGCGAGGACATGCCGGCGGATGAGCGCGCCCGGTTTCTCGGCAACATCCGCGGCGAGGCCGCGCGCATCCAGCAGATCATCGACCGGCTGCTGGAGCTGTCCTCGCTCGAGGCGCGCAAGGCCCTGGGCCGGACCGAACGCATCCCGGGCGCGGAACTCGCGCAGGCGGCGGCGGCCGTGATGCAGCCGGCTTTCGCCGCCCGTCGGGTGCGGCTGGTGGCGGATACCGGCGAGGGCGCGCTCGCCGGCGAGCGCGTGCTGCTGCGCGAGGCACTCGTCAACCTGCTGCAGAACGCGCTGGATTTTTCCCCGGCGGACAGCGAAGTGACGCTGACCGTGCGCAGCGCCCAGGGCCGCGTGGTTTTCACCGTGGCGGATCGCGGACCCGGCGTGCCGGACTACGCGCTCCCGCAGGTGTTCGACCGTTTTTATTCGCTGCCGCGGCCCGGGACGGGACGAAAGAGCACCGGATTGGGTCTGGCACTCGTGCGGGAGATCGCACACCTGCACGGCGGAGAAGTGGCCCTGGCCAATCGCGACGGCGGCGGCGCCGTGGCGACGCTGTCGGTGCCGATAAAGTAGGGCAGGTCTCCGACCTGCCAAGTGCAGGCCTGAATGCAGATGCGGATCGAAAAGATGGGTCAGACCTGCGCTCGTCACAGGCTTGGGAACCACCCTGTTTACAGGAGAAAACGGCGTGAGCAGAGGCTGAATACAAAGAGACCTCTGCTAACTCTGCTACCTCCTGTTAAACGGATCGTGCCCGACGGCCACACGCTCCCGCTCGTAGTTAAACGCGTGCAAAGCGGCTCTCCGGGACGGTTCGCCCCACCTGCTTTCCAATCCGAGAGGAACGCTAATCTTCGCTGATCACGCTCATGGGAACATGCCATCTGTACGACGGGTTCAGAGATTAGCGGTGATCAGCGCAGATTAGCGTTCTCACCGGATTGATCCGGGTCCCTTGGGCGCGCGACCGTCCTCGGACGCAATTGCGCGAAAGCTTGGAGGTTTCCGAGAATGAGAACGATTTAGAGAACGAGTACGATTGATTGCAGATGGGTTATCCTGGAGCGCGGACGGCTCGTCCGCTTCGTATAAAATTGCGGACGGGCCGCCCGCGCTCCCAGGTGCCCCCATCTCGATTTCACCGTCCCTTCATCAGCGTTTCACAGAACCCTGGCAGGATCGGGCCCATGAACCCTCCCCTCCAGCCTCCCGTCCTCCAGACCCCGGCCCGCCGCCGGCTGGCGGTTTTCATCAAGGTCGCCGGCATCGGCCTGCTGATCGCGCTGCTCCACATCCCGCTGCTGATGACGCATGGCGTGCTCAAAGAACGGCAGCATTTCCAGGTCCAGGCGACCGAGGAGATCGCCAGCCTGTGGGGCCGGCAGCAGCTCGTGACCGGCCCGGTGCTGGCCGTGCCCTATGCGTACAAGACCTGGGTCACACGCAGCAAGGTGGTCGGCGAAAAGGTCTTGCAGGTCGGCGACTGGGAACTGGCGTGCGCGACGGCGTATTTCCTGCCGGAGGCGCTCGCGGTCAGCGGCGCGGTGGACCCCGAGGTGCGGCAGCGCGGGATCTACGACACGGTCGTGTACAACTCCCGGGTCAAGCTGGTCGGATATTTCCAGCCCGACTTCGCGGTGGCGGGTATTGTGACGGAGCGGATCGACTGGGAAAAGGCCAGGGTGCTTTTCGGCGTCTCGGACCTGCACGGCGTGCGCTCCGTGGACCCGGTGCAGTTCGGCGA
>JBIJDP010000522.1:0-2890 GCA_044344065.1 Opitutaceae bacterium | reverse complement strand
GCTGCACCTGAAGGCCACGATGATGAAGGTCTCCGACCCCATCATGTTCGGCCTCGCGGTCCGCGTGTTCTTCAAGGACCTCTTCGCGAAGCACGCCGCCACCCTCGCCGCCCTCAACGTTGACCTGAACAACGGTTTCGGCGACCTCGTGGAGAAGATCCAGACCCTCCCGGCCGACCAGCGCACCGTGATCGAGGCCGACATCAAGGCCGTCTTCGCCTCCCGCCCGGCCGTCGCCATGGTCAACTCCGACAAGGGCATCACCAACCTCCACGTTCCCAGCGACGTGATTGTTGACGCCTCCATGCCCGCCATGATCCGCGTTGGCGGCAAGATGTACGACTCTGCCGGCAAGCCGCAGGACGCCCTCTGCGTCATTCCCGACAGTTGCTACGCCGGCATTTACCAGACCACGATCGATTTCTGCAAAAAGCACGGCGCCTTCGATCCCAAGACCATGGGCTCCGTCCCCAACGTCGGCCTCATGGCCCAGGCCGCCGAGGAATACGGCTCCCACAACAAGACCTTCAAGGTCCCCGGCAAGGGCACCATCCGCGTCGTTGACGAGGCCGGCAAGGTCCTCCTCGCCCACGAAGTTGAGGAAGGCGACATCTGGCGCGCCTGCCAGACCAAGGACGCCCCGGTGCAGGACTGGGTCAAACTCGCCGTCAACCGCGCCCGCCTGAGCAACACGCCCGCCATCTTCTGGCTCGATGCCAAGCGCGCCCACGACGCCCAGATCATCGCCAAGGTCGAGCAGCACCTGAAGAGCCACGATACCACGGGCCTCGACATCAAGATTCTCCCGCCCGCCGCCGCCTGTCAGACCACCCTTGAGCGTCTCAAGGCCGGCCAGGACACCATCAGTGTCACCGGCAACGTCCTCCGCGACTACCTCACCGACCTGTTCCCGATCCTCGAGGTCGGCACCAGTGCCAAGATGCTCTCCATCGTTCCCCTGATGAACGGCGGCGGCCTCTTCGAGACGGGCGCCGGCGGTTCCGCCCCGAAGCACGTCGAGCAATTTCAGCAGGAGAACTATCTCCGTTGGGACAGCCTCGGCGAATTCTTCGCCCTCGCCGCTTCGCTCGAACACCTCAGCCAGACCTTGAAGAATCCGAAGGCCAAGGTCCTCGCCGACACCCTTGATGCCGCCACCGGCAAATTCCTCGAGAACGACCGCTCCCCGGGCCGCAAGCTCGGCACCACTGACAACCGCGGCAGCCATTTCTACCTCGCCCTCTACTGGGCGCAGGAGCTCGCCGCGCAGAATGCGGATGCCGAATTGCGGAAAGTTTTCCAGTCCGTCGCCGAAAAGCTCACCGCCGCCGAGAAGCAGATCGCCCAGGAGCTGATCGCCGTGCAGGGAAAGCCCGTGGACGTGGGTGGCTACTACCAACCCGACGACGCCAAGGCCTCCGCCGCGCTGCGTCCCAGCGGTACGCTCAACCAGATCCTCTCCGCCCTCTGAACTGGAGCGCATAAAAGATAACTGTGGCCGCCTCCGCCGTTGTAGCCGGGGCCGCTGACCCCGGTCCGGGAGCATGGCGACAGGCTCCTGGGTCAGCGACTCCGGCTACATCAATTTTGATCCGCTCTAGGTAAAGTTTGGCACTTGGTCAGTGTCATTAAGGTAGCAACAAGGAGCCTGCTCGCAGGTGATGCATTGGGGTCGACGAAAATGGATTCCATGACCGTCGACCTGAATTCAATCCTCCGGCGGATCACACGGATCGACGCGGATAATACCTCTGCAATCCGCGACTATCCGCGTGATCCGCGGAAAAGCATTCGCCGAATCCGCGCCAGCCAGCGGCGGCATACAAAAACACAGGAGCCTTGCCCGTTTGCTCTGCCATCCATGGCACATTTACTGCCTATTGCGTACCTTCGGATTATCTCTCAGACGAACCGATGACGCCATGTCTTGAATCTCGACAGGAGCCACTTAGCGAACGTCAGGACTCGTGAATCTCTGCCGAGAATTCGCAACTGTTACCCATATTCGACGGTCCTGCCGAAAGTACAGCTACAGGTGGGGCCAATGACACCGATATGCAGGGCATGTACGAGGTCCGTTATGGCATCGTAAACCTTTTGCGCGTTGCCAATTCCTTTGCGGCCACGCCGCGGATCATGGTCGCGCTGGGATGGCTGTTGCGCGATCCCCAGGTCGAACTGGAGGACATTGCCAACCAACTCCGGCAGGACACCACCCTGTCGGCCCGGCTCCTGCGCATCGCCAACAGCACGGCCTTCGCCCCGGGCGAACCGGTCGCCTCGATCCAGGACGCGGCGGCGCTCATCGGCCTGAAGGATGTGCACCGCCTCGTCGGCGCGGTGGCGGTGGATCAGTTTTCGCTGCGGAACTATCCGCTCTATGGCTTCACGGGGCCGGAACTGCGCGGCAACGCCCTGCTCGTCGCCCTGCTGATGGAGGAACTAGCCATCTCGGCCCGCGGGGATCCGGCCGCGGCCTACTCGGCGGGCCTGTTCCGTTCCGTGGGCAAACTCGCCCTGGCCAAACTAGCCGACGAGTCGACGCCGGTCGCGCCGTTCCAGCCCACCGACACGTTCGCGCCGCTCGAAAGCTGGGAGAAGCACACCTTTGGCACGACCAGTAACGAGGCCACCGCCGCGATCCTCAAGGAATGGCATTCCCCGCGCGAGGTGACGGAGGCGATCGCCGACCATTACTACCCCGCCGCGCACCATCAACCGATGGCGGGCCTGCTCAACCTGGCCGGTCGTCTGGCCGATGAAATGGGCTACGGCCTGCCGGGTGAGTTCCGCTATTGGCTCCCCGCGCCTGAGTCCGCGCGTGTCACCAGCATCGACCCGACCGTCGCCCAACAGGCCGGCGAACGCGGGCTCATCGCTTTCGAGCGGG
>JBIJDP010000521.1:0-2891 GCA_044344065.1 Opitutaceae bacterium | reverse complement strand
CAGCAGGTCTTTGCCCTTCTGCTCGGCGAGCCGGCAGACCATGCCGTACACGGGGCCGGTGAACTTGACGTCAAACGACTGCGACTTGAGCAGGGCGGTCCGACAGACCGCCTTGCCGGCCATGTTGGCGGAGGAATACCGCGCCGGCAGGAGCGCATCCACCGCTGGGTTCCACACCGCCGTATCAATGCCGTTGAGCAGGCCCTTGATGTCTTCGGCCCGGGTCTGCACGACGCCGTCGAGGCCGCAGCCAAACTCCGGGGTCTGGATTTCCTGCGCGTAGCGCGGACTGACCGTCGTCACGCGGTCGGCGAAGAGGATGCCGCCTTTCAGCAGGTTGATCTGGTTGTAGTACTCCAGGCCGTCGATGTTGTTGAGCTCGTCGGGCAGGTTCGTGCGCGGGAACACGCGGGACGGAAACACGCCCTGGAACGCGATGTTGTGAATGGTGAAGACCGTCTTCATCGCCAGCGTCACGCCGTGGCGGCGCTCGGCGTCGCGCAACAGGAGCGGCACCAGCGACGCCTGCCAGTCGTGGGCATGCACCACGTCCGCCTGCAGGTCCGCGAGCCGCAGCGCCTCGATCGCGCCCTTGGCGAAGAAGATGAAGCGGTCGGCGTTGTCCTCGTAGTCGCGCTCGCCATTGCCGTAGGGATGGCGGCGGTCAAAATATTCATCGCGGCAGATGAGGTGGACCTTGAGGTTCTTGCGGGGCGAAAAGACCCGGACTTCGCCGGACATTAGCTCGGTCCCGAGTTCGATGCGGATGCGGAAGGTGCGCTCGGCGGACTTCGCGCCGGGATGATCCACGGCGCTGCGGTAGCCGGGCAGAAAGACCGCCACCTCGTGTCCGCGATCCGCCATGGTTCCCGCCAGGGAAGCCACCGCATCCGCCAGCCCGCCAGTCTTCATGTAGGGGAACAATTCACTGGCCACGTGGACGATTTTCATCGCGCCAAGTTAGCCTAACATGTTTCGTACGTCCAATCCCAAAGCTCAGCCTGCGCGCTGCGGCACAGGATCTTAACATGAATCTACGTGAAAGTCTGCTCGCCCATTTGCGGGCGCCCCATTACTCTCCGGCCAGTGAATCCGAACTGGTCCGCCAACTCGGCCTGAACAAGAAGCAGCGGGCCATGCTCGCCCATGAGGTGCGCCGCCTGCTCGCCGGCGGGAACGCCCGCAAGCTCAAGGGCGATCGCCTGCAACTGCGGGACAGCGGCCCGAAACCCGAGAAAGCCAAGGTCGCGGAACGCCCGATCTTCACCCCGGCCCAGCGGCATGTCGCCCCGGAATCGCCCTCTTTGCAGCGCCTCGAGGCCGACGAGGTGGTCGGCCGCATCCAGTTCCGCGCCGGTGGCTCCGCCTTCGTGGTGCTGGAGGGTGCCGACGGCGGACCCGGCGATCCGCGCGACCCGGCCCTGCAAGTTTTCCCCGAGGAAACCCACACCGCCCTGCCCGGCGACCGCGTGGCCGTGCGCATCTTTCACGGCCGGCGCGGCCGGAAGCCCGGCGAGAAGATCGGCCAGGTCACCCGCGTGCTGGACCGCGGCCGCGGCACCATCGTCGGCAATTTGCAGCGCAGCGGCCGCAGCTGGCAGGTCGGCGCCGACGACCCTCGTTTCCCGGTCATGATCCAGGTGGACGATCCCGCCAAGGCGGAGGTCAAACCCGTGCCCCAGCCCGGCGACAAGGTGGTCGTCACCCTCGATCCCTGGCGCAGCCGGCATGACTCGCTCACCGGCAAAATCACGGCACGGCTGGGCCGCACACACGAGCCGCGCGCCGAACTCCTCGGGATCTATGAAAAGTACAATCTCGCCACGGAATTTCCCGCCGAGGTCGAACGCGAGGCCGCCGCCCTGCCCGACCGGGTCAATCCCTCCGACCGCGCCAACCGGCTCGACTACCGCGAGGTGCCAACCTTCACGATCGATCCCGACGACGCCAAGGATTTCGACGACGCGCTGTCCTACGAAATCCTCGATGGCGACGAGACCCGCGTGGGCGTGCACATCGCCGACGTCTCGGCCTACGTCCGCCCCGCCAGCGCGCTCGACCGCGAGGCCCAGCGCCGCGGCAACTCGACCTATCTGGTCGGCACCGTCATCCCGATGCTGCCGGAGAAACTCTCCAACGGGCTCTGCTCGCTCGTCGAGGGCCAGGACCGGCTGACCAAGGCGGTCTTTCTGACTTTCAACAAGCACGGCCAGCTCCGGCACACCGCGTACGCCAACACCGTCATCCGCAGCCGCAAGCGCCTCACCTACAAGCAGGCCTACGCGCTGTTGAACGAGCACGACCTCGACAGGATCCGCGCCCTGCCCCTGCCGCCCAAGCACCAGACCGGCTCGACCGGCCGGGCCCTCAGCAGCCTCACCGACGGCGAACTGGTTGACCTGCAGTCCTGGGTCCGCGCCCTCTGGCGCATCGCCCTGCGCCTGCGCCGCAACCGCATGGAGCACGGCAGCCTCGATCTCGACATGCCCGAGACCAAGATCTTCGTGGACGCCGAGGGCTACGCCGACCGGCTCGAGAAGGTGGTCAACGACGAGAGCCACCAGCTCATCGAGGAGTTCATGCTCGCGGCCAACGAGTCGGTCGCCCACATCACGCGGACCCACCGCCTGCCCTCGCTCTACCGCGTCCACGACGAACCCGACCCGGAGAAGCTGGAGGAACTCCGCCAGCTGCTCGGCACCTTCCAGATCCACACCGGCGACCTCACCCGGCGCGAGGAGATCGTGAAGCTGCTCGAGACCCTCTCGACGCATCCGCAGGGCTACACCCTCCGCACGCAGCTGCTGCGCAGCCTGCGCAAGGCCTGCTACCGCGCCTCGCCCGACGGCCACTACGGCCTGGCAAAGAAGGACTACACGCATTTCACGTCG
>JBIJDP010000520.1:0-2893 GCA_044344065.1 Opitutaceae bacterium | reverse complement strand
CCGCCGCGGACGTTCGACGAATTTGTGAGCCTGTGCGAGGCGCTGCAGCACTATGCGCAGACGTCCGGGAATCCGATCAAGCCGCTGGGCGGCTCGGTCTTCAACATCACCAAGATCACGGACACACTGTTCAGTACCGTCACGCAGCGGCTCGCCATCGACGCGGATTTCAGCCGGAACCTCGAACTATCGATGCACGAGATCCACATACAGTACCTGCGGCAGCGCTGGTCGCTGCGCAGTCCGGCGGTGCGGGCCAGCCTTCGCACCGTGGAGGCTTTCGGCCGTTACCTGTCCCCGGGCTGGGTGCAACTGGGTCGCGAGGACGGCATGCTGCAGTTTCTGCAGGGCCGGGCGGCGATGCTGGCCACGGGCACCTGGGATGCGGGCGGCATCCTGATGCAGGCGGAATTTCCCATCGGCGCCTTCAAGATGCCCTCGTTCCGGCGCGACGATCCGCGCTTCGGCCAGTCAACCCTGGGTGAGCCGTCCGAGGCCGCCACCTTTGCGGCCATGCCCTTCGGGCTGACGCGCGCGTCGAAACATCCGGAGCGGGCCATCGATTTCCTGCGTTTTCTCACCAGCCGGAAATCGAACACCAAGTTCGTCGCCATTTCCAAGTGGCTGCCGGTCATCAAGGGCGTGCCGGTGCCGCCGGAAGCCGTGCCATTTCAACCCGTGGTCGAGGGCTACATCGGCGGGTTGAATATCCGCGTGCTCCTCGGCGCGAGCAGTGACGCCTTCCTGCAAAATCTGCATCTGCTCAGCGGCACCGCCGCGGATGCCGATGCCTTCATCAAACAGTATGAACCCGCCTGCAACGAGAAGATGCCCGTGGAGATGGCCCGCATCACCCGGGTGAATCTCGCGACGCTGCGCCAGCGCGATTCGGTGCTGGCCGGCCTCTACCATGATCATCCCGCCGGGGGGCTGGCGCGGTCGAAGTTCGACCGTCTCGTCGCGAGCCAGCTCGACAGCGAGGCGCAACGCCTGCAGACCCTGCGCACGCTGGAAGACCACCCGCCGCGGTAGCGGCGGGAACGTCCAACATTCAACATCCAACGCCCAACGTCGAAGTGCCTGAAGCGCGGCTCAGTGGTTTTCACGAGGCATAAATCGGGATTTGGGTCCGTGGCATTATTGTAGCCGGGGTCGCTGACCCCGGGGCTTGGGAATTCCGGGATCAGCGAGCCCGGCTACAACGAGGAATAATCTCAAGTGCCACTCCTCGGCCGGATTCTTCGCTGGCCCTCCCGCGGCGGGAGCATAGTGATTTCCCACCCCCATTGCCCCATGAGAAAGATTATCTGTTGCTGTTTGTGGTGTTTTTTCTGGCTGCCCGGATTGGTCCTGGCGGCCTCCGACAAGGCGGCGCTCAAGGCCGAATTGGTGCAGACGGAGACGGATTTCTGCGCGATGGCGCAGACGCAGGGACTGCCGGCGGCCTTTGCACATTATGCCGCCGCGGACGCGGTATTCTTCGACGTGGACCCCCAGCTCCATCGCGGCCGAGAGGCTGTGCGTCTGAAGTACGCCGAGGCACCCGCCGGAGCGGTGCTGACGTGGAAACCGGTGGAGGCGGACGTGGCCGACTCCGGTGAACTGGGCTACACGTGGGGCACCTATGAGTTTCGTGGTCCGCCCGGCCCGGATGGAAAGTCCCGGGTGGGCACGGGCCATTATGTGACCATCTGGAAACGCCAGGCGGATGGCACCTGGCGTTTTGTCCTCGATACCGGCAATCCCAATCCCCCGGCACGAAAGTAGCTGAACCTTCCCATGAGATCCACCCTGACCCTCAATCGCCGGCATTGGTTCAAGGCCACCGGTGCGACCGTGGCCGGCCTGGCCCTCGCACCGCGACTTCGCTCCGTTCCCTCAGCCGCACCGGCTTACCTGCCGGTCACGCCGGAGGGACTCGTGCAGCTTTCGCTCAACGAAAATACCCTCGGCGCCTCGCCCCAGGCGATCGCCGCGATGCGGGCGCACCTGGATCTGACCTGCCGCTATCCCTACGGCCTGACCCCCACGCTGATCCGGACCATTGCCGAGAAGGAGGGCGTCACCCCCGACCACATCCTGATGGGGGTGGGTTCCGGCGAATTGCTCGAAGCCTGCGGCGCCTGCTTCAGCCGAGAACCGGGCGAAGTCGTGTGTGCCCGGCCGGGTTACATGCAGCTGGTCGGGGCCATGGAACGGCACGGCTGCAAGATCGTCAGCGTCCCGGTCAATGACCGACTCGAACACGATCTGGACGCCATGGCGGCCAAGGTGGGTCCGGCCACGCGCTGCGTGTACATCTGCAACCCCAACAACCCGACCGGCACACTCATCCCCGCGGCCAGCTTGCGCGACTTCGCCATCGCCATGGCGAAACAGGCGCCGGTGTTCATTGACGAAGCCTACCTGGACTGCGCGGATGACTATGCCGGCAACACCCTGGTCGGACTCGTGCGCGAGGGGCACAACGTCATCATTGCGCGGACCTTCTCCAAAATCTACGGCCTGGCCGGCCAGCGGATCGGCTACGCCGTGATGGCGCCCGAGCTGGTGAAAACGGTCAAGGGACACATGACCGGCACGATGAACCTGCTCGGCGTGGTCGCGGCGCAGGCGAGTTTGGAAGACACGACCTTTGTTGAAAGCGCCCGGCGCCAGATCAAGGCCGGCCGGGATGCGCTGATTGCCGTGCTGAAGGAGAAGGGACGGCGCTACGCGGAGCCGCAGGGCAGCTTTGTCTTTTTTCACACAGGTCAGCCCATCGCGGATTTTCAGGCGAAGATGCGCGCCGCCGGCGTGATCGTGGCGCGGCCGTTCCCGCCGTTGTTCGACTGGTGCCGCATCTCCATTGGCACGCCGACGGAAATGGTGGTGGCCCATGCCGCGCTGCGGC
>JBIJDP010000518.1:0-2901 GCA_044344065.1 Opitutaceae bacterium | reverse complement strand
ACGTGGCCCTCTACGGGGCGACCGCCGGCGATGTGTATTTCCGCGGCATGGCCGGCGAACGGTTCGCCGTGCGCAACTCCGGCGTCAACGCCGTGGTCGAGGGCATCGGTGACAACGGCTGCGAATACATGACCGGCGGCCGCGTCGTCGTGCTCGGCACTACCGGCCGCAACTTCGGCGCCGGCATGTCCGGTGGCGTCGGCTACGTCATCGACGAGGCCGGTGACTTCGCCAAGCGCGTCAACGCCCAGATGGTCGGGCTCGAGAAACTCGAGGCCCCGGCGGAAATCGCCGAGGTCCGCGCCATGATTGAGCGCCACTTCGAATATACCAAGAGCCCCCGCGCCCGGCTGATCCTGGACAACTGGAGCACCTGGTTGCCGAAGTTCGTCAAGGTTATGCCCAAGGACTACAAGCGCATGCTCGCCTGCATCGACCGGGCCCAGGCGCAGGGTCTCACTGGCGACGAGGCCATCATGGCCGCCTTCGAGGAAAACGCCCGCGACCTCTCACGCGTCGGCGGAAACTGACGTCGCCGAGCGACGCGAAACCTGAGACCTGAAACCTGAGACCTGAAAACAGAATGTCCGATTCACATACCTTCACCCACACCTATTCCGCTGCCTGGAACCTTCAGGTTTCAGGTCTCAGGTCTCAGGTCTAATTTTCCTCCCATGGGCAAACCAACCGGCTTTATCGAATACCTGCGCGAACTTCCCGTCGACCGCCCGCCGCTCGAGCGCGTGCGCGATCACAAGGAGTTCCACCAACACATGGAGATGAAGAAGCTCCGCCAGCAGGGTGCGCGCTGCATGGATTGCGGCGTGCCCTTCTGCCATACGGGCAAGCTCATCAGCGGCATGGCCTCGGGTTGTCCCATCAACAACCTCATCCCGGAGTGGAACGACCTTGTGTACCGCAACCAATGGAAGGAAGCCCTCGGCCGCCTGCACAAGACCAACAACTTCCCCGAGTTCACCGGCCGCGTCTGCCCTGCGCCCTGCGAGGGCTCGTGCGTGCTCGGCATCAACAACCCGCCCGTCACCATCAAGAACATCGAGGCCGCCATCACCGATCGCGGCTGGGATGAGGGCTGGGTGGTTCCTGAGGCGCCCAAGGTCCGCACCGGCAAGAAGGTCGCCATCATCGGCTCCGGTCCCTCCGGCCTCGCCGCCGCGGCGCAGCTCAATCTCGCCGGCCACACCGTCACGGTCTTTGAACGCGCCGACCGTCCGGGCGGCCTGCTGATGTACGGCATCCCGAACATGAAGCTCGACAAGCAGGAGGTCGTCCTCCGCCGCATCAAGCTCATGGAGAAGGAGGGCATCAAGTTCATCTGCAACGCGAACGTCGGCGACAACGTCGAGCCCCAGATCTTCCTCAAGGAATACGACGCCACCGTCATCTGCACCGGCGCCACCCAGCCGCGCGACCTCCCCATCGAGGGCCGCAACCTCAAGGGCGTGCACTTCGCGATGGAGTTCCTCACCGCCAACACCAAGGCCGTGCTCGCCGGCGCTGCGAGCCCGATCAACGCGTCGGGCAAGGACGTCGTTGTCATCGGCGGCGGCGACACCGGCACCGACTGCGTCGGCACCTCCATGCGCCACGGCTGCAAGAGCCTTGTGCAGATCGAAATTCTGCCGAAGCCGCCGATGGAACGCGCGGCGGACAATCCCTGGCCCGAGTGGCCCAAGGTTTACAAGATGGACTACGGTCAGGAGGAGGCCGCGGCCAAGTTCGGCGCCGATCCGCGCATCTATCTCACCACCGTGAAGAAGTTCGTTGGCGACGAGGCCGGCAACGTGAAGGAACTCGTGACCGTCGAGATCAAGTGGGAGAAGAATGACAAGGGTCAGTTCATCCCCAAGGAGCAGCCCGGCACCGAAAAGACGCGTCCCGCGCAGCTCGTGCTGCTCGCGATGGGCTTCCTCGGGCCGGAACAAGCCCTGCTCAAGGAGATCAACGTCGAGACCGACGCCCGCTCCAACATCAAGGCCGAGCACGGTGCGTTCACCACGAGCATCCCCGGCGTCTTCGCCGCCGGCGACTGCCGCCGCGGCCAGAGCCTGGTTGTTTGGGCGATCAACGAGGGTCGCGGCGCCGCGCGCGAGTGCGACCGCTACCTGATGGGTTCGACTGACCTGCCGTAAGGCTGGGCCGGGCACTTGCGCCAAGGTAGGCCGCCCGCTCGCGGGCGCTCGTTTGGCGTGCGCATGCCATTCGAGCGCGAGCAAGCTCGCGGCCTACGGGCCTGCCGACCCGCCCTCCATTGGCTCCGGCCCGCGTCCTGCTACACTCCAGGCATGGCCTACAAGAAAATAGTCATGGAGCTGGACAAGAAGATCGCGCTGGTGGCGCACGATCACAAGAAGCGCGACCTCGTCGAGTGGGCGAAGTTCAACCGCGACCTGCTGGCGCATCACAAGGTCTATGCCACGGGTACGACCGGTCTGCTGCTGGAGAAGGAACTCAAGTTCCCGATCACCAAACTGCAGAGCGGCCCACTGGGTGGCGACCAGCAGATCGGCGCGAAGATCGTGGATGGTGAAATCGACTTCCTGATCTTCTTCTGGGATCCGCTCGAGCCGCAGCCGCACGATCCCGACGTCAAGGCGCTGCTCCGCATGGCCGTCGTGTGGAACATTCCCATCGCCTGCGACCGGGCATCGGCGGATTTCATGATTTCCTCTCCGCTGATGGACAAACCGTACTCACGCCTCGTGCCGGATTACGACGTGTACCGCGGCCGGGCGATCCCCGCCGGGGATTCGGCGCCACCGAGCTCGCCGGACAAAAAGAAATAGCCGAAGCAATTTTAACCACGGATTGCACGGATGCCACGGATGGAAGGCCTGACCAATGCATTAGCCACAAAAAGCTCAAGAAGCTCAGAAATCC
>JBIJDP010000517.1:0-2904 GCA_044344065.1 Opitutaceae bacterium | reverse complement strand
CTCGCACTCGAGATCGTCGATTGTGTGAAGGACAAAGCTGGCCGCCATCTTCACAAGCTGGCCCCCAACTCCGATCTTCCAACTCCGATCTCCGGCGCCACCGCCACCCTGTCGGTGGACGCTCTCCGCCGCCGCGCCATCAACCGCCACCATAGCGCCGCCCATCTGATTCATTGGGCGCTGCGCAAGGTTCTCGGCACTCACGTTCGCCAGGCCGGCACCTCCAAGACCGCCGAGCGCATGCGATTCGACTTCTCGCATTTTGAGGCCGCGACACCGGAGCAGCTGCGGGAGATCGAGCACCTGATCAACGAGAAGGTCATCGAGAATGCCCGGGTCGAAACCTACGAGACCGAATTCGACAAGAAGCCGGCCGACACCCTCGCCTTCTTCGGCGACAAGTACGGCCGGATTGTCCGCGTGGTCGACATCGGTGGCTACAGCCGTGAACTCTGCGGTGGCACGCACGTCGCCACCACCGGTGAGATCGGCGTCATCAGGATCGTCGCGGAGATGGCCATCGCCGCGGGCACTCGCCGCATCGAGGCCGTTGCCGGTGCCCCCGCCTATGCCCTGCTCGAGGCGCACGAGACGGCGTTGAAGGCTGTCGGATCCCGGCTCAATGCCGGTCCGGTGGATGTCGTCCAGAAGCTCGACGCTCTCCTCACTTACCAGAAGGAGCTGGAAAAGAAGCTCAAGGCCTTCGAACAAAAGGCCGCCGCCGGCCTGGCCGAGGAACTTGCCGCCAGGGCGGTCAGCAAGGACGGACTTAAATTTGTGTCCGCGGCAGTCAGTGTTTCCGAACCGGAGGCCCTGCGCTCACTCGGCTCACAAGTACTCAACCGCATCGGCGAGGGTGTGGTCACCCTCGGGGCCTCTTTTGGAGAAAAAACCAGCCTCGTCGCCTTTTGTTCGCCCGCCGCCATCAAGGCCGGGCACCAGGCCGGAAAGCTCATCGCCACGCTCGCCGTTCAACTCGGTGGCAAGGGCGGCGGCAAACCGGACTTCGCCATGGGCGGCGGCAAGGAAGCCGCCAAGCTGCCCGAAGTCATGGCGCTGCGCTAGACCCCATATGAGTACCGCCGGTACGCCCCTGCCCTCCCTCGTCTGCATTCTGGCCTTTAACGGCTCGAACCAGCTGGCGGTGCGGCAACTGGGGACCAAGGCGGGTCTGCCTTTCACCGGCACCGATCTGCCCATGGCCACCAGCCGGCTTGAAGGTGCCTTCAAGGTCCACACCCCGCCGGCGGAATACTTCA
Source organism: Opitutaceae bacterium (assembly GCA_044344065.1). Lineage (GTDB taxonomy): Bacteria > Verrucomicrobiota > Verrucomicrobiia > Opitutales > Opitutaceae > UBA2377. The sequence continues at coordinate 1,645 of JBIJDP010000517.1, read as the reverse complement.
CGGCCCAGGCCGGCGGGCGGACCTACCGGGTGTTCTTCGCCCAGGTTCAGGGCCCGCCCGCCGACAGTGAGATTGTGTTTTATTCGATCGAGGCACTCGAGGCCCGCTCCGAGATGCTCGCACCGTCACTGGCCGGACTCCTTGGCGGCCTGGAACCTCACCTCAATGACATTCCCTACCTCCACCTGGGAGAGAATGATTTCATCAACAAGTTCAGGCCGGAGAAGCAGCGCAATACCGCCATCTACGAACAGGACCCCGCGGCCAATGCGCTTTACCAATCCCAGCTCTGCGCCGCCATCAAGGCCCTGGCCCGCCGCCATGAGCGTTCCGCCACCGCCCCGGTCACGCTCGACTTCGGTCAGGTGAGCTACCTGATCCCGAGTCATTTCGGTTTTTGCCTGGGCGTGAAGAACGCCATCGAGCGCGCCTATGAGACGCTCGCCGCAAATCCGGGCCGGCGCGTTTTCATGCTTTCCGAACTGATCCACAATCCCTTCGTCAACGAGGACCTGCTTCGCCGTGGCCTGCGTTACCTGCAGACCGACAAGGGCAGGCCCTACCCCCTGAAATCGGAGGCGGATGCGCGCGAGTTATGGGACACGCTGACCGCCGACGACATCGTCATCATCCCGGCCTTCGGTGCGACCGATGAGGACAAGGCCCGACTCGTGCGGAAGGGAATTGCCGTCAACCAGCACGATGCCACCTGCATGCTGGTCGAGAAGGTCTGGAAGGCGGCCCGCAGCTACGGGCGTGAGGGTTTCACCGTCATCATCCACGGCAAGGCCGAGCACGAGGAGACGAAGGCCACATTTTCCAATACTCGGCGCTACGCCCCCGCCCTGATTGTCCGCGATGTCGAGGAGACCCGCAGGTTGTGCGAGATCATCCGCAGCGAGGATCCGGGCGTCCGGGCAAATTTCTACTCGCTGTTTGCGGGGAAATTCACCCCGGGTTTCGATGTGGACCGGCACCTGGAGCGCATCGCGGTGGTCAACCAGACGACCCTGCTGATGAATGAGACGCGAGCCATCATCACCTCGCTCCGCGACGCCTACCGCGCGCGCTATGGCGAAATCGGCGCCGGGCGGGTCGGCGGCAGCGACCGCAACGACACCCTGTGCTATGCCACGCAGGTGAATCAGGATGCGCTGAGCCGCGCCCTGTCCGAGCCCATCGATGCCGCCTTCGTGATCGGCGGCAAGAATTCGTCAAACACCTACCAGCTCTACCGCCTGTGCGAGGAGACTCTGGGTGAACGGGCCTATTTCATCCAGTCCGAGGCCAACATCCTTTCCCTCGCCGAGGTCGAGCATTACGTATTCCCATCCATGAGCGCGGGCCGACTGCACGGCCACATGGAGAAGCGTCCGCTCTGGCCCACCGGCCACCTCTCCCCGGTGCGGGTGATGATCACCGGCGGAGCCTCCTGCCCCGATGGAATCATCCAGCAGGTCATCAACCGCATCAACGGGCTGTTTCCGGCCGATTCGCTGCGCTCGATCAATGCAGTCCTGGCCAGCCTGGCCGACGGTACGCCGGCCCCGACCGGTCAGAACCGGTAGTTCAAACCGGCCCGCAGACCCTTGAGGCTGCTCAAGTCCAGCTTGGTTGAGTAACTCGAACCCTCTGACAGATCGGA
>JBIJDP010000516.1:0-2910 GCA_044344065.1 Opitutaceae bacterium | reverse complement strand
TAAACTCAAATTAACATCCAACATTCAACGTCCAACATCGAACTTCCAAGGTGTGATACCAATTACTCATAGATATAGGACTATACAAATCGGGCCGAATCTGCCAGCCATGAGGGATGGCGAGAACATTACCCTCGTTGGGTGCGGCCAAGATGGCCGAGTTGGAGACGGCGTGGCGGGAGCACACTGCAGCGTGGGCCCGGCAGCGCCTGTTGGTGCTACGGCTGGTGGCGCAGCATGAATTGAGCGCGGAACGCATCGCGGCCGCCGCGGGCGTGAACCGCTCGACGGTTTTCCGGTATCTGGATAACTTCCAAGTGGGCGGGGTGGCCCAACTTCTCCACCGCGATTACACCGGTGGCAAGGAGCCGACCTTAGCCGGGACGGACCATGCTGCCTTCGTCGAACAACTGCGCTCGGGCAAGTTCCGGCGAGCGAAGGAGGCGCAGGCCTGGATCAAGCAGCGCACGAACCGGGCGCTGGCCCTCAGCAGCGTCTATACGTTGCTGGGAAAAGCCGGCGGGGTCTTGAAGGTGCCGCGCAAGACCCACGCCAAGAAAGACGCGGCCAAGACCGAAGCGTTCAAGACGGAGCTGCCCGCCCGGCTCGACGCCGCAGCCGCTGAGGCGGCCGGCCGGCCCGTGCGATTGTGGGTGCTCGACGAGCACCGCTACGGACTGTTACCGGTGATCCGCCGGTGCTGGGCCCTGAAGGGTGTGCGCGTTCATGTGCCCTATGCCACACGCTACCAATGGGGCTATCTGCACGAGGCGCTGGAGGTGGATGGAGAGAACCGAGTGGAGTTACTCTTCACCCCGGCGATCGATCTGGACATCCATGCGCTTTTCCTGACGCAGATTGGCCAGAGCGATCCGGCGGCCCTGCATGTGGTGATCCAGGACCAAGCAGGGTTCCATCTGCGCAGCGGCGATTCCCGGCTGCCGGCCAATGTGCGACTCGTGCCGCTGCCGGCCTACAGTCCCGAACTCAACCCGGTCGAGAAACTCGGCGATCTGGTGAAGGACGCCATCTGCAACCAGCTCTTCACCGACCTGCGGACACTGGAGACGGCGATCCTCGCTGAACTCGAGCCGTTACGCGCCAGCGGGACGCGCGTCGCGCAACTCATCGGCGCGGGTTGGTTGCTTGATCAAGCAAACGCTGGCGCTCTAACCTAAAGTCTCATTCCTTACCGTAATTGGTATAACTCTTAACGTTTAACGCTCAAGTGTCAGGAAGCCACCAAGCAGTGTAACTACGAGCGTGAGCGAGTGGAATTTCGCGGATTGCAGATGGGAGATCGGAGATGACCACTCGCTCACGCTCGTAGCTACACAAGCCTCCGAACTTAAACGTTAAGAGTTAAAAGTTAAGCGTTGAACGTTCCCGCGCCCCGCGCGGGTCGGGTCACCGGTTCAGCAGCGCGGCCACGCGAGTGCGTCCGCGCACGCTGAGCTTGGCGAAGATGGCGGCGAGCTGCGTCTTGATGGTGAGGGGGCTGCGCCGCAGCTCGGCGGCGATCTCGGCCGTGCGCATGCCCTCGCGCACGCGCATGGCGACCTCGCGTTCGCGTTCGGACAGGCGGGCGAGCAGCGCCACGGCCCCGGGCGAGAGCGGACGGTGCCGGTCGCCGCGCGGGCGGCGGTAATCGAGCTGGATGTGAAAGGCCGGCGGCGTGCCCGGGCCGCCGGGCGTGTGCAGCTTGATGCGGGCGTGCAACCCGCGCGCATGGTCGCTCACCACGCGCGGCTGGGCGGTGGCTTCGGACCCGGCGGCATGGTCGGCAGCGAGGGCGAGACAGGCATTGGCCAGCCCGGGCGGCAGCGCGAAGGCGTCGCGCACGCGCAGGGCGGCGGCCTTGCGCTCACCGTGGTTCCACACCGCGCAGGCGCGCGCGGCCTCCACGTTGAACCACAGCGGCTGCAGCGCGCGGTCGAGCAGTAGCAGACCGACCGGCACGTCCTCCAGCATGGTTTCGTAATGGGCGAGGCGCAGCGCGGCGCCTTCCGGCGGGGGTGTCGCAGGACGGGAGGACATGCGCGCAACATACAAACCTCCCGCCCGAGCACAAGCCACGGCTTACTCCCTTTGGCTGATGGACCCGGCGCAGGGTCGCGGTTAGATTGCCGGCACCCCGCCACACCATCATGAGCACGACCTTTTTTGAGAAACCCGCTGCGTCCAAATCGACCGCCAATCCCCTCGGCCTGCGGGGGGTGGACCATATCGAATTCATCGTCGATGACGCCGACCAGTGGCGTGATTTCTTTCGCGACAAGTACGGCATGACGGCGCGCTTCCATGCCGACGAGTCCACCGGCGTGAAGGGCCGCCGCGCCCACATGGTGGGGCAGGGGCGCATCAATTTCATCGTCGCCGAGCCCCAGGGCCGCGGCCCCGAGGCGGACTTCATGCGCTGGCACCTCGACCGGCATGGCTGCGGCGTGCGCGACGTGGCCTTCCGCGTGAAGGACGCACGCCACGCCCTCACCGAGGCGGTGCGCCGCGGGGCGAAGCAGGTGCGGGCGCTCGATGAGCACGCCGAGTTCAACGGCGCCGCCATCGCCACCTACGGCGACACCATCCACACCTTCATCGAGCGCAAGCCGCACACCGGCTTCGCCCCCGGCTATCAGCCCGTGCCCGGCGTCGTGGAGGACGGAGACATCCATTTTGCGATGATCGACCACGTCGTCGCCAATGTGGAGCACATGGATGAGTGGGTGAAATTCTACGAGCAGGTCTTCGGCTTCGACCTCTTCATGCACTTCGACATCGACACCGGCCGCAGCGCCCTGATGTCGAAGGTCGTCAGCCCGACCGACGGCTGGGTGAAATTGCCGATCAACGAGCCCTCCTCGGCAAATTCGCAGATCCAGGAATTCCTCGACCAGTACCGCGGCCCCGGCG
>JBIJDP010000515.1:0-2911 GCA_044344065.1 Opitutaceae bacterium | reverse complement strand
CGCGGAGTTTGCCATTGGGCGAGGCCGCGCGGGCGCGGGTGGCTCCTAGCAAACCGAACGATGCGGCGGAGGAGGAAGCGAGAAAACGGCGGCGGTTGAATTGGGTGGTCATGGTGCTGGAATGGTGGATTGGTAACTGTGCGGTGCAAAAATACAGAGGTTCCTCAATGTGTCAAAGGCAATTTTCGGAGAATCGAGGGTCGCGATGGCCCCCAGCGCCAGCGCGATGGCACCGCCAATGCCGGCATCGTCGCCGAGCACGGGTGGGACGATGAACTGTGAAATCCCGGCTTCCGTGAGCATCAGCGCATCGATGTAGCCCGCCAGCACGGTGAGAAGCGCGGCGCGGACGCGGTGGATGGATTGTTTTGATGTCTGTTCATAACCCGGGAGCGAGTGGGAGACGCATCATTCGATAACGAGTTTCCGCTGCATGTCCTCGAGCGGTACGCCCTTGGTTTCGGGCACGGCCAGTTTCACCCAGAGGAGCTGCAGCACCATCATGCCGCAGAAGATGCAAATTGGATCTTCTGCTCCGCGCCGGAAATGACCACGGTGTCGAAGCCGAAGAGAAACCCGGCCAAAGCCGAGGTGATGGACCAGTAGAAGATGCGGGATGGCATGAGTGGACGGGGATCGGGGGTTGGTTACGAGTGTTATTTGCTTGTGGATTTGCGGTGCGGGTCCGTACCGGCCTGCTGTCCTGGGCGCACCTGCCGGCATCCGGCGACGGGTGACCTGGGTCCAGAAAACCGCCGGTCATTTGGCCTCGGACTTCCAGACCGACTTGAGTCGGTGCATCCGGACATCGCTGATGACGGCGCGGCCGTCCTCGGCGGTGGCGGCGAGGACCGGCATGGTCCAGTCCGGCTGGAAGACATGCATCAGGAAGACGCGGCCGTTCTGGGCGCAGACATCGATCGAGCAGCGGTCGATGAGGATGCGCAGCTTCAGCTTGCCGTCGACCGGCTGGACGATGGCCTTGGCGGGCGAGCCGGTGAGTTCGAGGGTGGCGGATGCGGTGTCATAGGTGAGCGGCTGGCCGCGGATGGTGAGGGCGAGCTTGCGGGCGCCGTTGAGGGCGACTGTCAGTTCGGTGTCGGTGAGCTGCCATGGGAGGTCGGCGATTTCGAGCGGGCCGGAGGCAAGGTCGGCGTCCGGGAAGCTCCGGTGTTCGGTCCGCAATCCGTTGAGTTCGCGGGCTGGTTCGGCGAACAGTCGGGGGCCGTCGGCGGTGCTGCGCAGGGTGATCTAGACCGGCAGCGAGAGCATCTGGCGGCATGGCAGGTCGCGCAGGTCGTAGCGCAGCCAGTTCATCTGGACGCGCCGCAGCGGGTCGTCGGGTGCGTTGGCGAAGGTCTGGGTGGCGTGGAAGAGGTCGAAGATCGTGCGGCTGCGGGATTTCTCGGTGAACTCGCGGCCGTCGAAGTCGCCGATCGCGTATTCGCCGTTGCCGTTGACGACCAGCCACTGCCGCTTGTCGGGGTTTCCATCGAGCGCGAGTTGGAAGACATCGGGGCACTCGTGGAAGCCCTTGGCGTGGCTGAGCCGGGTCCAGTTCCTGAGGTTGTCGGAGGCGTAGAAGTCATAACCGCCGCGGATGAAGAAGGCCATGATCCACTTGTTGGATTCCTTGTGGAAGAACACCTTGGGATCGCGGTTGAGGGCCGTGATGCCGGCGACGGCCGGCTTCCCGAGGTGGGTCCAGGTGCGGCCGCGGTCGGTGCTGTAGGCCATGCACTGGTCGCTCGAGTCGACATCGAAGTCGAACTCGTGATACATGTGCGCCATGACGCGGGTGTGGAAGGCGATCAGCGTCTTCTCGTCGCCCTGTTGGAAGCCGGCGGCGTTGCGGTGGTCTATGATCGCCGAGCCGGAATAGTTCTGGCCGCGTTCGGGGTCGACGCCGAGGGCGATCGGCAGGTGGTTCCAGTGGAAGAAGTCGGTGCTGACCGCGTGGCCCCAGTGCATGTTGCGGCCGATGATGCCGCTGCGGCTCGGGTCGTGCTGATAGAAGAGGTGGTATTCGCCGTCGTAGTACACCAGCCCGTTCGGGTCGTTGATCCACCCCTGCGGCGGGGTGAAGTGGAACTGCGGGCGGTTCGGCTCGTCGTATAGGTTGTCGAGGCCGCGGATCCGGTCGTCGAGCACGGCGCCGGCGAGCGGATCGGCCGCGGCGCTCCAGCCGGTCATCGTCAGCGTGATGTCTTTCCCCTGCCACAGTTTGAACGAGCAGCACACGAACTGCTCGCCGCGCGGCAGCGCCTGGCGGACAACCGCATCGTCGGCGAGCAGATTGACCGCCAGGATTCCCGGGCAGGCGGCGCGTCCGCCAGCGAGTTGGAAGGTGAGGTAATCGTGTCGGATGGGGAAGGGGATCGAGGTGAGCGTGCCGGTGGCGCGGTTCAGCGATTCCGGGTGGAACGAGTTGGCGAACAACCTGGCATCGCAGCCGGTGAGTTCCGGCTGGAGGTAGAGGTTGCGGCTGGCGTTCCAGTGGTTGACGAGGTCCTTCACAATCGAGTTGGTGGTGTCCGAGTCCGGTGTCACCTGCTTGTCGGTCGGCTTGCCCTCGAAGGCGGCGCCTTCAGCGGTCCAGTTCCCCAAGGTGCCGGACCGGAAGTCGCTGTTCTCGAACAACGGTGCCGACGGACCGGCGGCCGGCAACGGCGCGGCTGCGAGCAGCGTCAATCCGGACATCGCGAGCAAGGCGTGGCGGCGCGGGGGTGTCTTGGCAGGGTTCCTGAGGTGTGTTTGGTTGGGGTCGGCAGGGGGAAGGATCAGGGCGGCGCCCCAATCCCGCCTCTTATTTGCTCCAGATCGACTTCATCGGATGGACGGTGAACGACTTCACGACCGCCTTGCCCCCCACGGCGATGAGCCGGAACTCGGAGATCTGCGTGCCGTTGTC
>JBIJDP010000514.1:0-2913 GCA_044344065.1 Opitutaceae bacterium | reverse complement strand
GTACGCGGCGTTGCGTAAATGGGTGGCGGATACGCAGGACCCCGCGGTGGCGCCACCCGAGTCATCGATCCCATGAGCAAGTGCAGCGGCCCCGGGAGGGCAGGCACTCCTGCCTGCAAAAAGCGCTTCGAGTTTCGCCGGCCTCGTTTCCTGAGCCGCTACCTGCTCTTGGCCGTCGCCGTGGCTGGCGGGAGCGTCGTTGCCGCCGCTGCCCCGCCGAACCTCATCGTCATCCTGCCCGATGATTTGGGTTGTGGCGATATGAGCCTTTACAATGGCTGGATCAAGACGCCCCGCATCGACCAGATGGCCCGGGAGGGTTTTTGGTTCACCGACTTTCACTCCAACAGCTCCGTGTGCAGCCCCACGCGCGCGGCATTGCTCACGGGTCGCTGCGGCTGCAATGCCGTGTGCGGCAGCAGGACTTCCCAATATTGTCATCATTTACACTGATGACCTGGGCTACGGCGACTTGTCCTGCTACAACCCCAAGGCGGCCTACAAAGCGCCGCGGCATGAAACGCAACGGCTGGGAGGGCGGCCATCGGGTTCCGTTCATCGCGAGGTGGCCGGGGCGGATTCCTCCGGGTCAGGTTTCTTAGGAATTGTCCCCGCGAAACGAACGACCATGGTCGTGCACCCATGAGACTAACCCTGCTTATCGCCCTTGCCGGCCTCGTCGGCGGATTGTCCGCCGTGGCCGCACCCACGCCGGGTGCGAAACCCGCCACCAACGTGTTGTTCATCATCTCCGACGACCTGACCGCGACCGCGCTGTCGTGTTATGGCAACACCGTGTGCCACACGCCGAACATCGACCGCCTCGCGTCGCAGGGCACCCGCTTCACCCGCACGTATTGCCAGGGCACCTACTGCGGGCCCTCCCGCGCTTCGTTCATGTCGGGCTATTATCCGCACGCGACGGGCGTGCTGGGCTACACCAGTCCGCGTCCGGCGATCGGCGACCGCGCAACCTGGGCGCAGCATTTCAAGAACGCGGGGTACTACACCGCGCGCGTCAGCAAGATTTACCACATGGGCGTGCCGGGCGGAATTGAGGAAGGCCTCGATGCTCGCATCCACGATGGCGGAAACGGCGCCGACGATGCGCTGTCGTGGACTGAGCGGTTCAACAGCCTCGGCCCGGAATGGAAGGCGGCGGGCGCCGGCGAAACCCTCGAGGGAAATCCGGATGGCAAGAAACCGGTGGTGGGTGGAAACACCTTTGTCGTGGTCGAGGCCGAGGGCGATGACCTCGCCCACTCCGATGGCCGGACGGCGGTCAAGGCCGTCGAGCTGATCGAAAAACACGCCGGTCAACCGTTCTTCCTCGCGGTCGGTTTCGTGCGACCGCACGTGCCGTTCGTCGCACCGAAGGCCTATTTTGCGCCGTTCCTGCCCTGCGAGAAACTAGAGCTGCCGCCGAAAGTGGCGGGCGATTGGGACGACATTCCGAAGGCCGGCATCAACTACAAGACCAGTGTGAACATGAAAATGGACATTCGCCGGCAGAAGAAGGCGCTCGGCGGATATTATGCCTGCGTCGCTTACATGGATGCGCAGGTGGGCAAGGTGCTCGCGGCGCTGGAAAAATCCGGCCAGGCGGACCACACGATTGTGATCTTCACGAGCGACAACGGCTATCACCTCGGCGAGCACGATTTCTGGGCAAAAGTCAGCCTGCGCGATGAATCCTCGATGGTGCCGCTCATCATCCGCGTGCCGGGGAAGAGTCCGGCGGTTTGCGATTCGCTGACCGAATTGCTCGATCTCTATCCCACGGTCGCGAGCCTCTGTGGCCTCGAAGTGCCCGCCCGGCTTCAAGGCAAGAACATCGCCCCGATGTTCGACAATCCGCAGCACCGGGTGCGCGACACGGCGTTCAGTGTGGCGCCCTCCAGCAAAGGATTCCTGCTGCGGGACGACCATTGGGCCTACCTCCAATACAATGAGGACGCGTCCAACGGCATCGAGCTGTTCGACGTGGCGAAAGATCCGAAGCAGTTCACCAATCTCGCCGCCAAGCCCGAGTTCGCGGCGCAGGTGACCGGGTTCAAGGCGAAGCTCGCCGCGAAATTGCGGGCCGTGCGCGACAACGATCTGCAACGGAACTGATCGGCCGTCACAAAATCGGAGGTGGCGCCCGATGTCCCCATCGGGCTTTACGTAGGGCGTCTGTCTTGCAGACGCCGCGGCGCGCGCCAGCAACTCCCTCTCGGATCCGATCCCCCTGAAAATCCAGTTTCCTTTCAGCCGGCGCCCCAGAATCGGATTCTGGCCGTGACAGAAAGAAACAGCGTGTGCGAGGACGCGGATCGTGCATGCAGGTGAGCGGTTCTTTCCGCGAGGCAAGCTATACATCGTCGATACACTGGTGTTTTCCTAAGCCCGTCTTTCAGCCTGATGCAGAAGGCCGTGTGTGGTGTCATTGGTGGCGCGTCCGCGCAAGCGGTTCCGACCCCGGTTAGGAGTTTACCGCATCCCTTTTCACCCTTCGGGCCGCCGCGGCGAGCGCCCCCAACACGCATGTCAAGAAAGTCCTCCCGCCGCCCGCCCAAGCAACCGACGGTCAAGCAGGCCGTGATCAATCCCGATGCCGCCGGCATCGATTTAGCGTGCGAGGTGCAGGACTGCCAGTGGTTGCAGTTCCTGCACTCCGTGGGGCTGCTGCACGCTTCGTTCCGGCCGGCGATCGAGGTCTGCGCCGTCCGCACGCTGTTGCGGCATCGCGACAGCCTGGTGCAGGAGGAGAAGGAGGAGCGCGATACAGAGGGATTTCAAAAATCTTGTGGGTTGGGTCGGAGTTTACTTCGCCTCTTTGCGAACCGGCAGCCGCGCGTCGGTTTGCCGCAGCCACGCATCAAGCTTGTCCTTGAGCCGCCGGACAATCTCCGGGTGTTGATGGGACAGGTT
>JBIJDP010000513.1:0-2917 GCA_044344065.1 Opitutaceae bacterium | reverse complement strand
CCTCCTCGCGGCCGGGCTCACGGGGCTGACCTACTCGATTGCTGAACTGCCCTTCACGGCCATTGGCGTTTTCAACTTCGCCTTTGTCACCGCCCTCGTGGCCTGGACGCTCGCGCAGTACGAACCGCGGAAACGTCCGGCGTGGATGCCGAAGCGGTCGGCGCTGATGAATTACGATAAGGCACGGACCACGGCCCGGCCCTTCAGTCACGCAGGCCAGAGGCCGGCGGGACTATCCATCAGCGCAGATTAGCGCAGATCAGCGTTCCCTCATGCTTCGGAATCCAGCCTCAGAAGAACTTCTTCGCTTTTTCGAAGAAAGTCTTCGAGGTGGGTTCGTTGGCGTCCCCGCTGATGCGGCCGAATTCCTCGAGGATCTTTTTCTGCTCGGCGGTGAGCGACGTGGGTACCTCGACATGCACGCGTACCAACTGGTCGCCCTGGCGGCCGCCGCGCAATGAGGGCATGCCCTTTTCGCGCAGGCGGAAGGTGGTGCCGCTCTGGGTGCCGGCGGGAAGCTTGAGGGAGGCTTTGCCGAAGAGCGTGGGGACCTCGATGCTGCCGCCGAGGGTGGCGAGGGTGAACTTGATGGGAATCTCGCAGAAGAGGTTGTCGTCCTGGCGCTCGAAGAGCTCGTGCTCCTTGACGCTGAGCACGATGTAGAGATCACCGGAGGCGCCACCGGCGAGCCCGGCCTCGCCGTTGCCGGCAGAGCGGAGACGGGAGCCGTTGTCGACGCCGGGGGGAATGCGGACGTGCAGCTTGGTGGTCTTCGGGACGCGGCCCTCGCCGTGGCAGGCGGTGCAGGGCTTGTCGATCTTGGTGCCCGCGCCGGCGCAGGTCGGGCAGGTCTGGGTGAAGGTGATGATGCCGCCGGAACGGCGGATCTGGCCGGCGCCGCGGCAGGTGGGACAGGTGACGCGCTTGGAGCCGGGCTCGGCGCCGTTGCCGTCACAGCGCTCGCAGGTGACGTTCTTGCGGAAGGAAATCTCCTTCTCGGCGCCGCGGGCGGCCTCCTCGAGGGTGATCTCAAGGTCGTAGCGGAGATCGGAACCGTCGCGGCCGCCATCGCGGCCGCCGCCGCCGCCGAACATCTCGTCGAAGATGCCGCCGCCGCTACCACCACCCCGCTGGTTGAAGACTTCGCGGAAGATATCGAAGGGATCGTGGAAGCCGCCGCCACCGCCCTGGGCGCCGCCGCCCATGCCGCCCTGCTGGAAGGCGGCGTGGCCGTAACGGTCGTAGGCGGCGCGCTTCTCGGCATCGTTGAGGACATCGTAGGCCTCGGAGACCTTCTTGAACATTTCCTCGGCGGCCTTGTTGCCGGGGTTCTTGTCGGGATGGTACTGGACGGCCTTCTTGCGGTAGGCCTTCTTCAGTTCCTCGGCCGTGGCCGACTTGGAGACGCCGAGCAGTTCGTAGTAATCTTCCTTGGTGGCCATGTGGTCAGGTGTGGCGCTGAATGGATAAGGCCTAATGCCGAATGTCTAGCGACTAAGGGGTGGCCGGGTCAGGCTTTCGCAGGGCCGCTGGAGACAACGACGGAAGCGGGACGCAGAAGGCGGCCGTTGAGGGCGTAGCCGATGCGGACGACGGTGATCACGCTGCCCTCGGGGATGTCGGCGCTGGGCTGCTGGGCAATGGCCTCGTGCTGGTGGGCGTCGAAGGGCTGGCCGACGGGGCTGATCTCGGTGAGGCCGTGGCTGTTGAGGGCGGACTTGAGCTGGGTAAGCACCAGTTCGACGCCCCCGGTGAGGGTCTTGAGTTCGGCGTTGGGCTGCTTGGCCGCATTGAGGCCAAGGGCCAGGTTGTCGAGGACGGGGAGGAGGTCTTCGAGGACGCGGCCGGCGGCGTACTGGCGGAGCTCATCCTTCTCGCGGGTGGTGCGTTTGCGGAAGTTGTCGTGGTCGGCCATGGCGCGCATGTAGCGGTCGTAATGGGCGGCGGCCTCGGCCTTGGTGGCGGCGAGCTGCTCCTCGGGGCCCGGCTGGGCGGGCTTGGCTTCCGGGGCGGGTGCGGCGGTGGCCGCAGCGGCGGGAGCCGGGGCGGTGGGCGCAGGCTGGGCCGGAGTGGCAGGGTCGGCGGCTTTGGAATCAGGACTCGTCATAGGAAAAGGGTTATACAACTACGGCTTTCGGCTTTCTTCAAGCGCGTCGGTGAATCCCTGCAAAATCGTGGGGCGCTGGCGGGCCAGTTCGCGCATGACATCGGTGCCGGAGCGCATGGCCCGGTCGATGGCGCCGGTGAGATCGGCGGGCAGGATGCTCCCGACCGCGCCGCTGAGGGCGAAAAGCTGGTCGAGGGAGGCCGGGAGAAGGAGTTGCTGCGCGTCGGTGACGTTGGCGAAGGTGCGGTCGAGCTGGAGGGCGTAGTCGTGGACCACGGGGTCGCGGCCGGTGTGGTCGCTGATGAGGAAGCGATCCACCTTGATCTGGAGTTCGCGGATGAGAAACGGGTGGCGCTTGGCGGGAGCGGGCGGCGCGATGGGGTACGTGGCGGAGGAAGGCACCGGCGCTATGGGATCAGTCCCGCGGGGGTAGCTGGAGTTTGCCGGGATGCCGGCGAGGTAGTTCTGGAAGACTTGGGTGTTGGTGCGGCCGTCGGAGCGCTTGACCAGGGCGACCAGGGCGATGTCGAGGCGCAGGCGGCGTACGACAGGCTTGTCGGAGAAGAGCGTCAGGAGGTCGCCGTCGATTTCGAATTCACGGACCTGGAGGAACTCGGGGCGCGGAAAGGTCGGCGGGTTGGCGAGGACGAAGCCCTTGGCGACGACCCGGCCGGAGAACGGATTGACCATCAGGCTCGAGAAACTGGCGTCGAAGCCGGTGCGGGAGCGGACCTGCGCGCGGACGACAACGGGCAGGAGCAGCATCCAGGCGAGCGCGGCGAGGGCGAGGCCGGCGGCAAGAAAGAGGAG
>JBIJDP010000512.1:0-2927 GCA_044344065.1 Opitutaceae bacterium | reverse complement strand
GCGGAAATACAGGCTGCGGCCGCCGCGCTCCCAGTGGGTTTCGCTCTCGATGGCGATGCCGTTGGCCAGCAGACGCCGCCGCCATGGTTCATAATCCCGCACGGCGATCGCGAAGGCGATGTGCTGCGGGCCGTGGCCGTCATGCGGCGGGATCACCCCGCCCGGCACCGCCGTGGGCTGCAGCGTGCCACCGCGCTTGAACAGCAACAGGACACGTCCCGCCCCGGCATCGAATGATTGGAAGCGCGCCGGATCACCGACCATCGGCACCAGCCCCAGGACATCGCGGTAGAACGCCCCACCCTTGGCCAGATCCTCCACATAGAGGATGCTCTCCACGACACCATTGATCCGGGGAATGTCCGGCTGGTTCATGACCCCAACATGGCCGGATCCCATCGCAATGCAACCGAAGGCAGTGGGCGCACCAGGATCGGTATTTCCTCACGCCGGGGCCGCAAAGGCATGGAACATAGGAACCTTGAAATCCTTTGCGGACTTTGCGCGAGGCACATCAGGAATGATTCAATGCTCATGCACCCAAACCTTCCCGCCGCGCGTATCTCCTGCAGATGAATCTTTGTTACAGATTACTCCTCCTCGCCCTGCTCCTGTCGCCCCTGCACGCGGCAAACCCGGAATCGGAGGAACTCGTGCAATCCGCCCTTGCCGCCGAGCAGGCGCACGACACCGCCCGTGCCCTCGAGCTCTTTCTCGCCGCCGATGCCGCCCGCCCGAACAACGCGTTCATCCTGCAGAAGATCTCCCGGCAGTACTCCGACTCCACCATCGACACCCCGGATGTCGCCGAAAAAAAGCGGCGCATCGAGCAGGCGCTGGCCTATGCCCGGCGCAGCCATGAACTCGAACCCGGCAACGCCGTCTACGCCCTCTCCGTCGCCATCTGCCACGGCAAACTCGGGCTTTACAGCAACACCCGCGCCCGGGTCGAAAACGCCCGGCTGGTCAAAATCCATGCAGAACGGGCCCTCGAGCTCGACCCCGCCTACGACTGGGCCTGTCATGTCCTAGGTCGCTGGCATTACGAGGTGGCCGGTCTCGGCCTGACGCAGCGCTGGCTCGTCCGCCTGGTCTTTGGCGGTCTGCCCGAGGCCTCCCCGACCCAGGCTGTCACGCTGTTGCAGCGCGCCGTGACCCTCGCTTCCACCAATCCCGGTCATCAGATTGAACTCGGTTTCGCTTATCTGGCTAATGGCCAGCCCGACCTTGCCCAACAGGCCTGGACCGCCGGACTCGCCCTGCCCTCGCTGGAGAAACATGACGACGAAGCCAAACGCCGCGCCCGCGAAGCGCTCGAAGCGACGCGAGGCCAACGGTAGGGGCGCACCCCGTGTGCGCCCAAGGCGCTCCATCCGCCGAGAGCGCTTCCCCGCGGATGTTGCCTACAGGGCGCACACGAGGTGCGCCCCTGCAACGGCCATCATCCCGGCAGCCTGAATCCCTCGATCTGCGCCTTGATCTCGTGCATGAAGGCCGCGGCCCCGGCACCGTTCACGACGCGATGATCGAAGGTCAGTGACAGGGTCGCCACTTCCTGCGGGTAGATCTGCCCTCCCTCGTTGATCATGCGCTCGTGGGCGCGACCGATGAAGAGCGTGCCCACCGACGGCGGCACCACGATGGGGACGGCCGATTCGATGCCGAACGCACCGAGACTTGTGAGATTGATCGGCGACTGCACCTCCATGATCTTCCCCGCGCGCGTGTCAGCCAGCGCCTTCACGTAGGCCGCGGCGAAGTCCGTAAAACCCAGCCGGTTGCTCTCGCGGATCACTGCCGTCGCCAGCCGGTCGCCCTCGAGCGCCACCGCAAAACCGAGGTCAAAATTGTTCTGCTGCAGGATCTCGCCCTCCCGGGTGATGATGCAGCGGAATCCCGCATGCCGCTCCATGGCGCGGCACACCGCCCACGCCAGCATCAGCGAGGGAGAAAAGTCCTGCCCGGCCTCCTTGGCCGCCGACCGCGCATCACGGATCGCCTTCCAGGCCACGTCGAGTTGCATGCTGGCCGGCACCACCGTCGCCAGGCGGCGCGTAATGGAGGCCGGCAACGCCGGTTCCCGCGGCGTGCCGCCGGGCGGGGGCACAGCCGGGGCCGCACTCGCCGCCTTGGTGCGCTGGAGTTGCTGCAGGCTCGGATGCGCCGCCGGCACCACGGCCGGGCTTGCCTGCGCCGTGACGGCCAGCGCCGCGACACTCGCCTCGTCGCCTTGGACCACCGCGATCACCCGTCCGATCTCCACCGTGTCGTCCACCGCCGCCAGCCACGACTTGAAGATGCCGGCAAATGCCGCCTCGATCGGGTAAACGGCCTTGTCCGTCTCCACCTCGCAGAGCACATCGTCAAGATTGACGGTTTCGCCCGGCTGCTTGCGGAGCGCCACGATCCGAGCCGCGCGGATGCCCTCACCCATGATCGGCACCTTGACCTCAATGTCGCTGCTGCCAGGCACAACCGAATTGGCCGGAGCGTGGGCGTCCTTGGCCGCCGCAACCACCGAAGCCTCCACATTCGTCCCTGCCGGCGGGGCATAATCCGTGGCTGGCATGATCTCATTACGGTCACGGCTGGTGGCCATCGCCCGGCGCACGGCCGCCACGAGCCGGGGGGTGTCGGGCAGCGCGGCATATTCATAAATCGGGTTGTATCCGATCATTACGTTGCCTTTCGAAACCAGGATCGGGCCGCACACCATCCGGCTCCACACGTCCGGCCGCCCGGCGAGGTGTGAGATCACCATCTGGCCCACGGAGCAATTCTCGGTGTCCTCCTGCACCACAACGAGCCGACCGGTCTTGCGCACGGATTCCTCCACCGTCTCATGGTCCCACGGCACGATCGTGCGCAGGTCAATCAGCTCCACGCTCACCTTGTCGCCGAGCAACGCCACGGCCTCCAGCGCCTTT
>JBIJDP010000024.1:0-10577 GCA_044344065.1 Opitutaceae bacterium | reverse complement strand
ACTACAAGCGCGTGAACGACTGGATCCACCGCCACACGAAGTGGAAGACCTTCAAGCATTCCTGCGGCGCGATCCGGCCCTTCATCAACCAGTTCATCGAGTGCGGCTTCGATATCATCAACCCCGTGCAGTGCTCCGCCAAGAACATGGAGGCCCCGCAGCTCAAGGCCGACTTCGGCGACCGCATCACCTTCTGGGGCGGCGGCGTGGACACGCAGCGCACCCTGCCCTTCGGCACGCCGGCGGAGGTGCGCGAGCAGGTCACCGACCGCCTGCGCACGTTCTCGGTCAACGGCGGTTTTGTCTTCAACACCATCCACAACATCCAGGCCCGCACGCCGGTGGCCAACATCGTCGCGATGATGGACGCCGTCCGTGATTTCAACGCCGGCAAGTGATCTTCCCAAATATACCCCACAGGTAGGGCCCGACCTCCGGGCGGGCCGGATCGCCTGCGCCCGCCCATACGGCCCGACCGGAGGCCGGGCCCTACCCGGATCCCATACCCAATCTTTTATCCCCGATCTTCGATCTCCCAACTCCCATTTCCGATAGTAACCGATAGTCCGATGAATCCCAAAAATCATTATTTCACCCTCGCCGCCGCCAGTGCCCGCTTCGAAGCCTGGTGGCAGGGCGGCCGGCTCGACCGTCCGCCGGTCAGCCTGTGGGTGGAGCACAAGAACTCGCTGCGCACCCCGCGGTCCAACCACGCCGATCTGCGCGCCCGCTGGCTCGACGTGGAATTTCAGGTTGAATCCGCCATCGCCCGCCTCGAGGCCAGTCCCTGCCTCGGCGACAGCGTGCCGTCGTGGACCCCCAACGTGGGCCCCGACCTCACCTCCACGCTCTTCGGCGCCGAACTCGTCTTCGGCGAGAGCACGAGCTGGTGCCAGCACACCCTGCACGAGACCGCCGACTGGGAGCGCTTCATCGCGACGCCGCCCAACTTCGACAACCTCTACTGGAAGACCATCGACGAGATGATCACGCTCGCGGCTGAGCGTTTCGCGGGCCGCTACTACGTCGCCATGCCCGACCTGCACGGGAGTTTCGACATGCTCTCCGGCCTGCGCGGACCCGAGGACGTCTGCCTCGATCTCGTGGATGCGCCCGACCTCGTCTACCAGGCCAGCCTGCACGCCTCAAAGGCCTACGTGGAAGGCTACCGCCGCCTCTACCAGCGCCTCACCGCCCTCGGCCAGCCGAGCACGACGTGGTGCTCCTATCTTCACAACGGCCCGGCCTACATCCCGAGCTGCGATTTCTGGTGCCTGGTTTCCAAGGAGATCGGCCAGGATATCATCCGGCCGTCCATTGTGATGGAAATGGCCCCGCTGGAGCGGACCATCTTCCACCTCGACGGTCCGCAGGCGCTGCAGCACCTCGACACGATGTTGGCGCTACCAAACCTGAACGCCGTGCAATGGGTCTACGGCGCGGGCCAGGGCAACGCCATGAAGTGGCTCGACGTCTACCGCCGCTGCCGCAAGGCCGGCAAGGCGCTGCAAATCATCGCCGAGGACGGCAATGACGCGCTGCAAGTCTTGCGCGAACTCGGACCCGACGGCCTGTGGCTGCTGGTCTGCGCGCCGTTCCGCAACGCCGACCGCGCCACGGAGTTCCTCGACGAGGTTCACCGGCTTTCCTCATGAACCCCCGCGTCGCCAGCTTCCGTTCCGCCCTCGCCTGCCGGCCGCTGCTCGGCGACGGCGCCACCGGCACGCAATTGCAACGCATCGGCCTGGCTCCCGGGGCCTGCGGCGAACTCTGGAACACCACCCAGCCCGACCGCGTGCAACTGGTGCACAGCGCCTACCTCGTCGCCGGCGCCGATCTGCTCACGACCAACACCTTTGGCGGCACCTCCTATGTGCTGGCCGGCCACGGTGCCGGCGCCCGCGTTCATGAACTCAACCTCGCCGGCGCCCGGCTCGCCCGCGAGATCGCCGGCGACCGCGCCTGGGTGCTCGGTGACATCGGCCCTTTCGGCGGCATGCTCGAGCCGCTGGGCGAAGCCACGGCTGACGAAGTGTCGGTTGCCTTCCGCCAGCAGGCGGCCGCGCTGCTCGAAGGCGGTGCCGACATCATCCTGGTTGAGACCATGTCCGATCCCGCCGAAGCCGCCCTCGCCGTGCAGGCCGCCAGGGCCGCCGGGGCGGAATGCATCATCGCCACCTACACTTACCAGAAGGCCGCCGCCGGCTACCGCACCATGATGGGCAACACCGTGGCGGACACCCTGTCGGCCGCGGTGGCCGCGGGCGCCGACATCGTGGGCGCCAACTGCGGCACGGAGCTCTCGCTCGACGACTACGTGAAGCTCACCGCCGAGCTCGCCGCCCATGCCGCCGGCCGGCCCGTGATCGTGCAGCCCAATGCCGGCTCGCCCCGTCTCGTGAACGGAAAAATCCTCTACGACGAATCCGCCGCGCAATTCGCGGCCGCCGTGCCGCGTCTCCTCGCCGCCGGCGCCCGCCTCGTCGGCGGCTGCTGCGGCAGCACGCCGGAGCACATCGTGGCGATGAAGAAGAAATTCCCGAAAACCTGACGACCGCCTTGCCGCTGTAGGGGCGCAGACAAGCTGCGCCCCTACATTTAGCCAAATATCCCCCCATGAACGCCCGCGAAAATTTTCACGCCATGATGTCCGGCGGCCGCCCGGAATGGCTGCCGCTCAACGTGCCCGTGACCCCGCCCGTCGCCGATCTCATCGAGGAGAAAACCGGCGTGCGCAGTCCCGAGCTCTCGTTTGAAACGGACTTCGGCTTCGAGTGGGTCGGCTACAATGAGAACCCGCAGCACTGGCGTGATGCACTGGCCGAAATCGGCTGCATTTTGCCCGCCAACGCCGAGGTCGGGCCGTTCTGCATCGCGCACGTCGAGCCGCCCGCCGGCACCGTGGGCAAGGCCTACCATTTCCGCGTCATGCTGCACCCGCTGGAAAAGATCACCAGCGTCGCGCAGTTGGAAAAGCTCCCCTGGCCCGACACCTCCGACCCGAAGCACTACGCCGCCCTGCAGAAGAAAATGCAGCAGGTGCACACGCGCGGGAAGGTCGCCTTCGCCGGCATGGAGTGCACCACCTTCGAAGTCTCGTGGTATGCGCGCGGCATGGACAATTTGTTCCAGGACCTCGCCGAGGGGAACGGGATCGCCGACTGGTTACTCGACTGGTTCACTGAGCGTTCGTGCAACGTCGGCCGTTACTTTGCCCGCGCCGGGGTGGATATCATCGGCCTCGGCGACGATGTCGGCATGCAGACCGGCATGCTGCTGTCCGTGCCCATGTGGCGGAAGCACCTCAAGCCGCGCCTCGCCAAGGTCATCGCCGCCATCCGCGACGCCTCGGGCGGCCGCAAGGTCTGGGTGCACTATCACTCCGACGGCGACATCATGCCCATCGTGCCCGAGCTGCTTGAGGTGGGCGTGGACATCCTCAATCCCGTGCAGCCCGAGTGCATGGACGCCGCCGAACTCGTGCGCCGTCACGGCAAGACCCTGGGTCTGAGCGGCATGGTCGGCACGCAGACCACGATGCCCTTCGGCACACCCGACGATGTCCGCCGCCGCGTCCGCGAGATCGCCGCGCTGCACCGCGACCACGGCGCGCGGGTGATGATCGCTCCGACGCATGTGCTGGAGCCGGATGTGCCGTTCGAGAATATTATGGCCCTGGTCGAGGAGACGAAGGCGATTCGGTTTGGTTAAGCAGGCAAGGGCTCTCGCGGAGGCGCGGAGGGCACGGAGGAAGTCAATCAGGGATCTTCACTGATCAGATAGAATCTGTATTCCGACCATTTCAGTGCACATAAGTGTTCATCAGTGGTTACTTCACTCCGCGCCCTCCGCGTCTCCGCGAGAGCCCCGCTTGAGCTGATTCGCCGCTACTTCCCCAACCCCGCCCGCAAGACATCCACCGTGCCCAAACCCACCGCGGTGGACATGAGGTACACGCCGGCCCAACCGCCGCGCCTGAGGTCACGGATCTGCTCGGCGGCCAGATCCAGTCCGAGCTTCGCCTGATCCTTCACGTCCGGATACGCGGCAAAACGCTGCAGGACCGCATCCGGCACGACCACGCCCGGCACCTGGGCCATGCGCTGCGCATGCTCGAGACTGGCCAGCACCATCACCCCGATGAGAAACGCAGTCTGGCCGCGGTAAGGTTCGAGCGCCACCAGCGGCTCGGGCCGGAACGCGGGCTGGGTCATGATGTAGTCCACGCCCATATCGATCTTCTGCCGCAACCGGTCGAGCTCGCGCTTCATGTCCTGCGCCTCGAGCTCCACGCCGCTGCCAATGGTGAAATGCGTCCGCGGGTCGGCCTGCTTGCCGAGCACGGCCCCGCCGAAATCAACGCCGGCATTGAGGCAGGAATGGGTCAGCCGGATCATCGCGATGGAATCGAGATCGAACACCGCGGACGAACGCGGATAGGTCGGCGACATCTTCGGCGGATCGCCGGTGATGAAGAGGACGTTATGAATGCGGTTGGCGTGATAGCCCACCAGCCGGCCCTGGATGCCCATGACATTGAGGTCACGGCCGGTGAAATGCGGGATGAGCTCGAGCCGGTCGCCCGTGGCCGCGGTCCAGCCGAGCCGTTCGCGCACGAGGTGGATGAAGTCGCCCGGCGGGATGAGCGGGATGCCGCGCGAACCATCGGTGAAATCCACCGCGTCCACGAGTCCGCTCTCCGCGAGCTTCGCCACGAAGTCCACCTTGCGCTGGATGATCGCGGCCTCGGTCCCGCGCGGCGGCACCGCCTCGATGCTGACGACGAATTCTCCGGCCTTGAACTTTTGCGAGAGCCGGCCGTTGCGGGCCTTTTCGGCATCGCCAATCGGCGCGAACTGGGAGGCGGACGCGACCGGGGCGGCGGCGAGGTGTGCGCCGGCGCCGCGGGCCTGCAGGTAATTCTGCATCTCCTCGATGTGCGGCGGATGCATCTCGCAACAGCCGCCGAGCAGGCGCACGCCGCGGTCGGCCAGGCTGCGGACGAGTTTGCCGGCGGACTCGGGGTTCACCGAGGTCATGAACCGGTTGCCGATGCGCTGGAAACCGCCGGCATTGGGCATAACGACCAGTTGCAGCGCACCGGAACGCACCGGTTCCGCGTCGGCGACCGCGTCCACAAACGCGCTGGCATCCCACGGGGCGCAGCAATTGACGCCGGCCACGGCCACGCCCAGCGCCGCCATGCGGTTGATGAACGTGACGGGATCGGGCTCGAGCGCGTGTTCCTTGTCGGCGGCGCGCAGCGTCATCTCCGCAATCACCGGCGGCGTGCCGGCCCGCGCCCGGATGAGGCTGATGAGGAGTTCCAACTGCGTGAGGGAGCCAAAGGTTTCCAGCAGCAGGGCGTCCGCGCCGGCGGCAATGAGCGCATCAATCTGTTCGTGGTAGCACTCGGCCACGTCGTACGCGGTGGTGAGGGGTTCGGCGGTCGGGCCGACCGAGGCCAGCACGAAGAACGGACCCGGCATACGGTTCTCCGCCTTGAACGCGGCAATGGCCTCACGCGCCACCTGCACGCCGGCCCGATTGATGGCGGCGACGCGATCCTGCAAACCGAACTGCCGCAACTGGCGGCGGTTCGCGCCGAAGGTGTTGGTCTTCAGGCAGCGCGCGCCGGCGGCGAGATAGGCGAGATGGACTTTCCGGATCAGGTCCGGCTGGTCCGTGTTGAAGGCCTCGTAGACGTGGTTCGTCTCGGACAGCCGCCCGGTCAGGCTGAACAGATAGGACCCCATCGCCCCGTCGGTCAGGAGCGTCTGGGTTTTGAGCGTGGTGAGGAAATCAGCCATCGGGTCCGACCGTTGATAGCGGCGGGAGGGGCGATGTCAAAGACGGGGAGTGTCACGGGAGAGTGATCCGGGAAAACCATGACCCCCATCTTTCTCTTTCCTCTTTCTCTTTATCTTTCTCCGGTTTGAAACACCGCCCAAGCAGCGGGCGGGCGGGCCGATGAGTTGCGGACTTGCGGTCACCCAACCGCCCGTCCGGAGGCCGGACGCTACCTCGATCCAATCATGTCGCAATCCGTGTTCTCCGCGTGGAACCGGATTCATCCCGATTCCGGGAGAAAGATTAAGATAAAGAGGAAAGAGAAAGATTGGATGTGGGCGGCAACAAAAAGGGGGCGCGGCCCAAACCGCACCCCCCACAAACCCATACCCACAAGCCAATATCAGAACAGTCCGAGGATCTCGCCGTTGGCGTCGAGGTCGATGACCTCGGCGGCCGGCACCTTGGGCAGGCCCGGCATGGTCATGATCTCGCCGGTGAGGCAGACGATGAAACCGGCGCCGGCCGAGACGTTGACCTCGCGGATCTCGACGTCGAAACCGGTCGGACGACCGCGCAGGTTCGGGTCGGTCGAGAACGAGTACTGCGTCTTGGCCATGCACACGGGAAATTTCCCGTAGCCGGCCTTCTGCAGGTCGTCGAACTTCGTCTTCACGCGCTGGCTGGCGACGATGTCCTTCGCGCCGTAGATCTTCTGGGCGATGGTGCGGACCTTCTCCCAGAGCGGCATGTCGTCGGGATAAAGGTGGTGGAAGCTGCTCGTGGCCCTCGGCCCCGGCGCCGCCGTGGGCCCAGTGCGTGGCGGTGACCGCCTTCACGCCGAGCCGGGTGCAGTGCTTCTTGACCACGTCGAACTCCTCCTCGGTGTCGCTGATGAAATGGTTGATCGCCACGACGACGGGCAGGCCGAAACTGGTGACGTTCTCGACGTGCTTCTCGAGGTTCACGATGCCGCGCTCGACGGCCGCGGCGTTGGGCGCCTTGAGATCCTTCTTGTCCACGCCGCCGTGCATCTTCAGCGCGCGGATCGTGGCGACGAGCACCACGGCGTCGGGCTTGAGGCCGGCGAAGCGGCACTTGATGTCGAGGAACTTCTCCGCGCCCAGGTCGGCGCCGAAGCCCGCCTCGGTGACGGTGTAGTCGCTGAGGCTCAGCGCGAGCTTGGTGGCGAGCACGCTGTTGCAGCCGTGCGCGATGTTGGCGAAGGGCCCGCCGTGCACGAACGCGGGGTTGTTCTCCAGCGTCTGCACGAGATTGGGCGCGAGGGCGTCGCGGAGGAGCACGGCCATGGCGCCGTGGGCCTTGAGCTGGGCGGCGGTGACGGGCTTCTTCTCGCGGGTGTAGCCGACGACGATGCGGCCGAGGCGCTCCTTCAGCTCGTCGAGGTTCTGCGAGAGGCAGAAGATCGCCATGACCTCGGAGGCCACGGTGATGTCGAAGCCGGACTGGCGGCAGACGCCGTTGGCCACGCCGCCCATGCCCACGACGATCTCGCGCAGGGCGCGGTCGTTCATGTCCATGACGCGCTTCCACACGATGCGGTTCGGGTCGATCCCGAGGGCGTTGCCGTGCGTGAGGTGGTTGTCGATCATCGCCGACAGCAGGTTGTGCGCGGAGGTGATGGCGTGGAAATCGCCGGTGAAGTGGAGGTTGATGTCCTCCATCGGCATGACCTGGGCGTAACCGCCGCCAGCCGCGCCGCCCTTGACGCCGAAGCTCGGCCCGAGGGAGGGCTCGCGCAGGCAGATGGTGGCGCGCTTGCCGATGCGGTTGAGCGCGTCGCCGAGGCCGACGGTCGTGGTGGTCTTGCCCTCGCCGGCCGGGGTCGGCGAGATGGCGGTCACCAGCACGAGGCGGCCCGCGGGCTTCTTGATCTGCTCGCGGTAGAAATCGAGCCCGACCTTGGCCTTGTATTTGCCATAATGCTCAAGGGCGTCCGCGGGAATGTTGAGTTTCGCCGCAATCTTGTCGATGGGCAGCATCTTCGCCTGGTGGGCGATATCGATGTCGGAGGGTACGGGTTTTTCGGCCATAGGAGGAGGTTGGGGGGTTGGGGAGGGAATAAACTGGGAGGCGTTTGGGATATTGGTTCTGGATTTACCCGTAGGGCTCGCGCTTGCGCGAGGCCGGTTTGGCGTTCGCCGGCACCAGGGGCTTGCGCGCATCGAACCGGTCCGCCGCAAGCGGCGACCCTACGTCGGAATTGAGACGGGCGTGACGCATTTCAGCTGTAATACTCCTGCACGCGCATGATGACGTCGAAGCCCTCGAGCTTCAGGCAGTCGGTGAGGCACTGCATGGCGGGGTGATCCGCAGGGAGGATATCGTACTTGCGCTTCACCGAGCCGATGACGTGGTCCATGCCGAGCGGCACGGCCATGGTCAGGAAGGCGCTCTCGAGCGGGCCCTTGGTGGGTGAACCGTCGGCGCGCTTGGGGGGAAGCATGACGCTGAAGTTGGAGAGGCCGACGGACATGTGCACGCCTTGCAGCGCGGGGTCGGCGTGGATGAGGTTGATCGCACCCATGAGGCACTGGAAACGGCCGTCGGAATCGGCGCCGATCGGCGAGATGGCGGGGTCGATGATGCAGTGGTTGACCGGGATGCCGAACTTGCCGGCCTCGGCCACCAGTTCCTTCGCGGTCTGGTAGACCTCCTGGGCGGTGTGGCAGGGCTGGCTGACGCCCTTGGCGTCCACGCGCTCGGAGGCGAGGAGGATGGGCATGAAGGGCATGATCTTGGTGAGCCCGAACATCGCGCGGCGGGTCTGGGCGATGGAGTTCAGTACCGGGATGCGGCCGCCGGCGCGGGCGCGGTCGTAGGCCTTGAGTCCGGCCTCGGCCATGACCGGGTCGGGCGTGTCGACGGAGATCGGCTTGGCGGTGACGCCCTGGACGTGGCGCACCATCTCGGCGAGGAAGTCGGCGGAGCGCGGGCCGACGTTGACGTCGATGTAGCCGGCGCCGCCCGTGTCCTGGGAGACGGCCAGTTCCTTCAGGCCGACGAGGTCATTGGCCTCGAAAAGTTTGTGGGTGGAGGGGACGGAATCGTTGAAGGATTCGCCGATGATCGTGAGGTTGGGGATGGGCATGGGGAAATTGGTTATCGGTTATAGGTTAATGGTTATGGGTTATTGTTCTTAAAGTTTGGGAAAATTAGGCGGGTTTGGTGGGGGTGGGCTCGGGCTTCGTGCCGTTGGGGACGGCGACGTGGGCGTGGTCGCGGCCGCGGTAATTGTTCGCCCAGGCGGACGTGCCGCTGAGGGCGGGATTAACGAAAACGGCGGGGCCGCTGAGCATGTCGCGCGATTCACCGTAATATTTCAAGCGGTCATAGGCGCGCGACCAGATGCAGTCCTTGTCCTCGAGCTCGCAATGGCCGTTGGCGGATCCGCCGCAGGGGCCGTTGCGCTGGTTCTTGGAGCAGGAATTGCGCGGGCAGAGATAACCGCATTCGGGCAGCGAGCAGTCGCCGCAGTCCTTGCAGCCGTAGAGCGCGACCTTGGAGGCGTGCTCCACCGTGTGCAGCGCGCCGAGCGTGGTCGTGTGCTTGCCGGACTCGAGGCGGCCGAAGACCTTCTGCATTGCCGGGAAGAGTCCGCGGCCGGGATTGAAGGCCAGGCTGTGGACGAAGCGGGAGAGCTGGTAGTTGAAGCCGACCTCGGCGGGCTTTTCCGGGTTCTGCAGCGACTTCTCGTATTCCGCGTTGAGCCGCGCGCCGTCGCCGAGCCCGGTCTGCTCGTCCTTTTCGAACAGGTAGAACTCCTTCTCCTTCGGAAACTGGATCTCGCGGGCGAACTGCTTCCAGTCGTTTTCGCCGTAGCTCTCGGCCAGGTCGATGATCGCCGCGAAGGCGTCGGCCTTGTGCACGCCGCCCAGGTAGCCGGCGGCGAAGCCCATGCCCTTGAAGACGGCGAGCTGCTTGGCGGCGAGCTCGGTGAAGAAGGCCTTACCCTTGTCGGGACCGGCAGCGTACTTTTCTACCTGCGCGTAGAGCGCGTCGCTCACCACACAGCCGGGAATCCGGTTCTGGTTGAACATCCGGGCGACGACCTTGTTGAGCACGTAGACGTTGCCGACGATCGGGGCGGAGAGCTTGGCCCAGTCGAGGAAGAGTTTGATCTCATGGAACTTCCTCATGTCGTAGCCGAGCTGCGGCACGACCCACGACGCGCCGGCCTGGATCTTGCGGGCGAGCTTGAAGTACTGCGGCATCAGCTCGCGCTCCTGCTGCTTGAAGGGCGAGACGGCGCAGCCGGTGAAAAAGTTGGTCTTCGTCAGCTTCTCGGTCTTGCCGTTGGGCTTCGTGATCTCGAGGCCCGCGTTCATCGTGCTGAGCATCGCGATGAGGCTCACGGAATCCAAATCGAAGACCGGCTGCGCGAGGCCCTTGAACCCCGCCGTCGGGTAGTCGCCCGTCAGCGCGAGGATGTTGTCGAAGCCCTCGGCAGCGTAGCGCCAGGCGGCGGACTCGAGTCCGTTGCGGTTGAGGTCCTTGCAGGTGAGATGGATGACGAGTTGCTTGCCGCGGGGCTTGAGCATGTTGGCCACCCAGTCGGCCGGGATCATCGGGTTGCCGCCGGGATTGTCGGTGATGGATACCCACGCGATGCGGTTGTCGGCCGCGAGGCCTTCGCCCAGCTCGACCAGCTTCGAGGGTTGGTCCGGTTCGGGCATACCGCGGGTCGTAACCAGTTCGGCGCCATAGATGAAGCGGCCGGAGTTGAGCTGTTCGCGGAGGGTAAGATTGGATTTGGGGTCCGACAT
>JBIJDP010000511.1:0-2932 GCA_044344065.1 Opitutaceae bacterium | reverse complement strand
GTCGCATTGCCTCCCGCCTGCTGGTTTTTGTTTACAGAAAACTCTCAAGGAAAGGGCAGACAAGTTCTTGACCAATCGTGACAAAGCAGACAACAATCACATCTGTTTAATGAATTGATGTGTTTTTGCATCTAGGCAATTTACTCTCCGATAACCAAGCAATCAGCACCATGAAAAAAATATACGCCCTGATCCTATCCGTGGCTATTGTCAGCCTGTCCACCGCCACCTCTTGGGCTGCAGAAGCTCAGGCCACCGAGGCGAAGGTCCTCAAAATCACTGGCTCAGCCACTGTCCAACTGCCCGGCCAATCGGCAGCAGTCGCGTTGGTTGAGGGCATGTCCCTTCCGGTTGGCTCAACCATCACCACGGGCGCTGGTTCCGAGGTGCAGGTCCAGCCTTTTGCCGGCGGTCTCGCGTCAATTGCGCAGAATTCCACCGTGGCTTTGGATGAATTGTCCGTGAACAAGGATGGCAGCGGTGTCGTGACCAAGCAGACTGCCACGCTCAATCTTAAGTCCGGCAATCTGGTTTCGACCCTCGATCCGGGCCGCAAATCCATCAACAATTACGGCGTGCGCACGCCCAAGGGCGTCGCGGCAGCGCGCGGTACGGTTTATTCCGTCACCGTCACGCAGACCGGTTCCTCGGTCGCCACGCTGAGCGGCACGGTGACACTCACCCCCGTCGGTGGCGGTACCCCCATTGTCATTGATATCGGCTCCGGCATGATCGTCGGTGCGGACGGCAATGTCACCACCACCTCGCTGGCTTCCCTCGTCCAGGCCGAGGCCGCTGCCGGCACGGGCGGCGCCGAAGGTTCCATGACCAATGCGGTCGCCGCGGCGGTCACGGCGGTCACGGCGGCTGTTGCCAACAACTCGATTTCGTCAGTTACCGCGGGCTCCACTGATGCCGGCACGGCCGTCACGGTCCTCGCCGCGGTGGTCAATGTGGCTTCGCAGGCGAATCCCTCGAGCGCCGCTACTTTCGCGCAGGCTGCCGTCACCGCCGTGACCGCGCCGACCTCGGCCGTGGCTACCTCCGGTGGCAGCGCCACTCAGGCCGCCGCAGCCGTCACTGAGGCTGCCGTGCAGGGCGCCGTCCAGACCGTTGTGACTCAGAATGCCGGCAATCCCGCCGCCGCCCAGGCCGCCGCAGCTGCCGTGACCACTTCGGTGACCACCGCCGCCACGAATGCCGCCACGACTTCTGCCGCCTCGGGTGGTGCACAGGTTGACACGGGCGCCCTCTCGGGCGCAGCGGCCACGGGTGCGACCACGGGTACCACCAACGCCAATACGGCGACCGGTGCCAATGTGCCGCCCCCGGTGACGACTCCGACTGCTCCTCCGGCGGAAACACCCACGGCTCCCGCAGCTCCGGTGGTGGTCCCGCCCTCGACCCCGATCACGCCGGTCGACCCGACCGTCGTCAGCCCCTCGGGCGGCTAAGCGATCGTCCAGTCCGGTTTATTTCAACGCACCGCCTTCAACGGCGGTGCGTTTTTTTTGCGATCTCAGGAGGCGTAATTGAACTCCGTGGTCCGGAAGAGTGGAAGCGAGCTTGCTCGCGACTGATGGCCGCAGTCGGTCGCGAGCAAGTTCTCTCCCACCTCCGGCTGGATCCAAAGATCCGATTTCGCGCGCTCCATCCGCAGAGTGGCGTTCGAAGACAGGTCGGAGACCTGCCCTACTGGGCTACTCCAGGAAGGAATCCTGCTTGGGAGCCTTGGCGGCGCGGCTGGCGGCCATCTCTTCGGGCGTCGCATTGAGATGCCGCGGCGGCTTGGTGGTCTTTTGGGCCACGGCCACTTCGCGGTCGGCCACAATTCGGTCGCAGATCGCGTGAATGTGCATGCGCAGCCAGCGGGCGGTGCTGCTGGTATCTGCATAGTCGGCCGGACCATAACCGTGGATGCGGCCGGACTGCAGCAGACGGTCGTTCTGCTCGAACTCGCCGCTGTGCGCCGGATTGTAGACACCGTAGGTCTTGCCGCCTCCGCTCTTCACCACGGAAAAACTCGGAATGTCGCTCGGGCCGTCCGCGATATAGATCATGTTTTGGAACGGTATCCGCCGGTCTTCCGGACGGATGTTTGCGTTCACCTCGATGGCGGCGTTCTTGTTGGTGCCCTTGT
The DNA here is from genome assembly GCA_044344065.1 of Opitutaceae bacterium. Lineage (GTDB taxonomy): Bacteria > Verrucomicrobiota > Verrucomicrobiia > Opitutales > Opitutaceae > UBA2377. The sequence goes on along the minus strand of JBIJDP010000511.1, from coordinate 792 downwards.
TGATCTCGAAGAGGGCGCGGGTCTTGGTCGTGTTGTCGATGACCATGCCGATCTGGGCAATGACCGCGTCAGCGGAGAGGTTCATCTCGCTCTGCTCCAAAAATCCCGGCTGCAGCGGATTCTCGATGAATTCGCAGCCCCAAATGGCCTCGACGAAGCGGGCGATCTTGCTGCCACGGATCATCTCCGCGAGGCCGGTGCTGACGATGTAGTGCTCCAGCCTGATGTCGTGCTTCTTGTATTCCGGCTTTTCCGCGGCATAACCCCTGGCCGTCTCGAAAAAGCCCGGCAGTCCGGGATAGAACTCAATGTCCGCACCGCATTCGAACAGCTGCCGGTTGTTGAGCCGGCCGAACTTGCCCGCCAGGACGTAGGTCAGGATGTGGTTCAGGTAGCTGATTTCGCCCGAGAGATGGTACCCGCGCCGGCGGTAGTTCTCCAGCATGGCGTTGGTCTCGGCCCAAAAGGTCGCTTCATCAATGCCATGGCGCCGGAATAGCGGCGCCTGCATGTAACCGGGGATTAAGGTCTTGTCGAAATCCCAGATGCAGGCGATGATGTTTTGTGTGAATAGCGTCGTTGGCATTGCTGATCGGCACCGGTAGGGTTGCTTCCCGCCGGCTAACGAGCCTTGTTTGGCCGCTCCAGACGGCCCACGCAATTATCAAATGACCCAGCGCCGCAACCTGCATGGACGAACTTCCCGACATCACTCCCTTTCAACGCCGCCTCGACGAACTCGGTGCGCAGATGGCCGATCCGGCCTTCTATCAGAATCAGCGCAAGGCGGCT
>JBIJDP010000510.1:0-2948 GCA_044344065.1 Opitutaceae bacterium | reverse complement strand
CCTTCGCCGTTGCGCAGCTTGAACAGCGACTGGACGGAGCCCTTGCCAAAGGATCGCTCGCCGACGATGACCGCGCGGCCGGTGTCCTTCAGCGCCCCGGTGACGACCTCGGCGGCGCTGGCAGTGCCGGCATTGATCAGCACCACCATGGGCAGGGCCACGGGTTCGCCGTCCAGTTCGCCAAGGAAATTCTCCCGGTTGTCCGCCGTGCTTCCCTGGGTGTAGACGATCAGCTCATCCGTGCGGAAAAACGGTTCGGCCACCTCCACGGCCGCCTCGAGCAGGCCGCCCGGGTTGTTGCGCAGATCCAGCACCAGGCTGTCCACGCCGTCGCGCAACAGGCGGTTCAGCGCGTCGCGGAATTCCGATCCGGTCTTGGCGGAAAAATCGGCCAGCTGGATGTAGCCGATGCGGCCCTCCAGCACGCTCACCTCCCGGACGCTCTGCTGCTTGATGAGTTCGCGCACCAGCGTGAACTCCAGTTTCCTTTGCTGCCCGGGCCGGAAGATTCCCATCCGGACGGTTGAGCCCGGCTTGCCGCGCAGGCGCTCGATCACCGCGTCCATGCCCTGGCTGGCCCTCAGGTCCTCGCCATCCACCGTGAGAATTTCATCGGCCCGCAGGATGCCCGCCCTTTCGGCCGGTGTGCCCGCCATGGGGGCGATGACCACCACCCGGTCATTGCGGGATTCGACCTGGATGCCCACGCCGCCGAATTCCCCGTCCAGTTCCTCCTCGAACCGGGCCAGGTCGCTCTGCTCAAGAAACTCCGAATGCGGATCCAGCGTTTCCACCATGCCGTGAATCGCCTCCCGGGCGAGGCGGTCATACCTGGCCCGGTCGGGATCGACATAGTTTTCGTTCACCAGCTTCAGCACCTCGCGCACCGCGGCGCTGGACCGGTCCAGGTCGCGGTTGGGCCAGATGCTCCACGCCAGCGACAGCCGCATGGCGCCCGCCGCCAACAGGAGACCGAGCAGGGTCCCGGCGGCAACCGTGAGAAAGCGTTTGAGCATACCGGCGACAGTGTGCATCTGCTTCGCTTTGTAAATGGGTTCGTCATCGCCAACCAACGCCAACCGGGCGTCCTTCCCGGAAGTCTTCCGCGCCCAGGCCGGCCCGGCGGATATACTGCGGTTTGACCGCTTCATGAAGCTGGCGCTCTACCATCCCGCCGTGGGCTACTACTGCTCGGACCGGCCGCGGGTGGGTTATGGCCCCGGCACCGATTTTTTCACTGCCACGACATCCGGCGCGATTTTCGGCGAACTGATCATCGCCGCCTGCCGCTCACTTTTGCCGGCCGGCGAGCTCGCAAAGCACACTTTCGTCGAGATCGGAGCCGAACCCGGCCAGGGCATCATCAAAGCCCTGCCGCACCCCTTTGCCGGAGCACGTTCAATCGTCCATGGCGACCCGATCGAATTGACTGGGGATTGCATCGTGTTTTCCAACGAGCTCTTTGATGCCCAGCCCTTCCGGCGATTTGTGGGCAGAGACGGTCGCTGGGACGAGGTTTACGTTGCCCTGCGCGACGGGCAGTTTGTCGAGATCACCGGCCAAGCCGACCCATTGCCCCCGGAGCTGCCGGCCGAGGTCACGGAAGGCTATTTCATCGATGCCCCCTTGGCGTCCGTCCAACTCCTGCGCCGGATCGCCGCCCAACCCTGGCGCGGACTGTTTATCGCGTGCGATTACGGCAAATCCTGGGCCGAGTTGCTCGAAGCCACCCCCACCGGCACCGCACGGGCCTTTCATGCCCATGTGCAGGGCAACGATCTACTCGCACGGCCCGGCGAACAGGATCTGACCTGCCACGTCTGCTGGGATTGGCTGGTGGCGGCGCTGGCTGAGAGTGGATTCCAGCAACCCCGGGTGGATTCCCATGAATCCTTCTTCATCCGCCAGGCCTCAGAATTCGTCAGCACGGTCGTGCAGGAGGAAGCCGCGCGCTTCAGCCCGCGCAAAATGTCACTCATGCAACTGCTGCATCCGGCTCATCTTGGGCAAAAATTCCAGGTTTTGCATGCCTGTCGCCCATGATGGGATTTACCCGAAGATTCCCCTTGCTTCGACTCTGAGCCACCCTTTACTCCCAACCCTTTAACCTCTCAAACCATGGCCAGAATTTGTGCAATCACCGGTCGGCGGCCCGTCAAGGGCAGCTCCATCAATCGTAAGGGACAAAGCAAGAAAAGCGGCGGCATCGGAACGCACGTGACCAGCATCACCAAGCGTAAATTCCGCCCCAACTTGCAGCGCGTCCGCGTCAAAATGCCCAACGGCGGCACCAGGCGTATCTTGGTCTCAGTCAAGGCCATCAAGGCCGGTCTGGTCCAAAAGGCCTGAGTCCGAATCCGCGACTCCTTCATTTGACCCGCAACTACGGTTGCGGGTTTTTTATTGCCCGAATCCGAGAGGCGAACGCGCCTACCCTTTCCTGTAGGAGCGGCTTTATACCGCGATGTTGCGCTGCCAATCGCGGCATAAAGCCGCTCCAGCAGTCGCAACCTACAGCGCCCGGAACACCACGGCGGCATTCTGCCCGCCAAAGCCGAGATTATTGCTCAGGACGGTTCGTACCTTGGCCGGGCGCGCCACATTGGGCACGTAGTCGAGATCACACTCGGGATCGGGGTCGGTGAGATTGATGGTCGGCGCGATCATCCCGGTCTCAATCGTCTTGATGCTGACGACCGATTCAATCCCGCCCGCCGCACCCAGGAGGTGGCCGGTCATCGATTTGGTCGAACTGATCGCGAGGCGCCGGGCGTGTTCGCCAAACACCTGCTTGATGGCCAGGGTTTCAAATTTGTCGTTGTAGGGCGTGGAGGTGCCGTGCGCGTTGATGTAGTCGACCGACTCCGGCGCGGCGCCCGCGCATGCCAGGGCGCGCTTCATGGCGAGGGACAGGCCCCGGCCGTCCGGATCGGGCTGGGTGATGTGAT
>JBIJDP010000509.1:0-2957 GCA_044344065.1 Opitutaceae bacterium | reverse complement strand
AGCGGGCGCCGTGGTCACGAAGGATGTCGCTCCCCGCACCGTCGTCGTCGGCATCCCCGCCGCGCCGCGTTCCTGAATTATCCCACCCTTGCATCACCCCGTCCCGGGTCAGTTGGGTAAACTTTCGCCGCCCCCAGCCGGTCGTTCAGGTTGGCCATGGACGGTAGAGACCGCCCCGCCGCCGGACATCGCCACCATCGCTTGGCCCCGCATTACGATCGTGATGCCGAGCTATCAGCAGGCGGCGTTTGTGGAGGAGGGCCTGCGCTCCGTGCTCCTGCAAAATTATCCCAACCTCGAGTTTATCGTGAACGACGGTGGCTCCGCCGACGGCTCCGCCGACATCATCGCCCGCTACGCGCCGTTTCTCACGCACTCGCAATCGGCCCGCGACCGCGGCCAAGGCGACGCCATCAACCAAGGGTTTGATCGCGCCACCGGTGACATCGTGGGCTGGCTCAACAGCGATGATTTCTATCTTCCCGGCACCCTCTTTGCCGTCGCCCGCGAATTTCTCCGCGGCGGGCCCGAGATCGTGTATGGCGATGCGCTCAATCTCTACGACGAGGACAACCGGGCGCTGCAATACTGGCAGAGTTACTGGATCAGCCGGAGTTTTCTCCAGTTCGGCGGCCTGTTTTCCTCCCACGCGATTTTCTGGCGCCGCGCCATCCATGTCCGGATCTGGGACGAGCTCAACTGCAACATTGACGGCGAACTCTGGCAGCGCCTTGTGCCGGGCCGCCGCCTGCGCTACCTGCCGCTGCCGCTCGGCGTCTGCCGCATCCACGGCGACACCAAGAGCAACGCCGAGCAGTGGCGCCAGAAATGGCGCGAGGACGACGAACGCATTTGGGCGCACCACGGCCGGCCGACGCAGAGCCGCGTGTTCCGCCGCTGGTTCGCCTGGAGCCAGCAGATGTTCAAGTGGGGCACGCTCCGCCGCAACCGCCCCGCCAAGCGCGCCGTCCTCGCCGCCTGCGCGTGGCCCGCACCGCGCTGGCGCGGACCCCAGCCATGAGCCGCCCCACCCTCGCCCTCTGCATCCCCGCCTATAACGCGACTGGTTTCCTCGGTCGCCTGCTCGCCGGCGCGCGCACGCAAACCGTGCCGTTTGATGAGATCTGGGTCTATGACGACGCCAGCACCGACGGTACGGCCGAACTCGCGCAAAAACTCGGCGCACAGGTTGTGCGCGGCGAGGCCAACGCCGGCTGCTCCCACGGCAAGAATATCCTCGCCGCCCGCTGCACCAGCACCTGGCTGCATTTCCACGACGCGGACGATGCGCTCGAGCCCAACTTTGTCGCGACCGCCCGCTCGTGGATGGAGCGCGCCGACGCACCCGACGTGATCTTCTTCAACTACCGCACACGGGAAGACGGCACGGAGCGCCCGCTCGGCACGCGCGAGTTTGACGGTGCCGCGCTGCGCACCGATGCGCTCGCCTATTGCCTCACCGAGCAGATCAATCCGTTCTGCGGACTCTACCGCCGCGAACCGTTTCTCACGGCCGGCGGCTGGGACGAGGATTTCAAAGTCCTGCAAAGCGAGGACCAGGCCGGCCACCTGCGACTCGCACTCACGGGTCTGCGCTTCGATGCCGATCCCACTTACGCCGTCATCAACTACATCCGCGCCGGCTCGATGACCACGAGCAACCTCGCCGGTGCGCAGCGCTCCACGTATCACGTCATGGCCAAGGGCGCCGCCGCCGCACCCGCCCGCTACCACGAGATCATTGCCTGGCGCCTCTGGATCACGGCCGGTTTTTCCGGCGCCTATAACGACTGGGAGAACGCCGATCGCTCCGCCGCGCTCGCGCTCCAGATTGCTCCCACGATGCCTGTCCCGGGCGGACTCGTCATGAAACTCCTCGGCCGCCACTTCCCGCGTCTGGCGCTGCGCCTGCGCGAGCGACTCATCCGTATTTCCCGGCCCGCCACCCGCACGGAAGCTGTTTACCACTCTGTGCCGAAAATCCGGCCCGGCACATGAGCCCGCCCCTCGTCTCCATCCTGACGCCCTGCTATAACGTCGCCCCGTGGCTTGAGGCGGCGGTCGCCTCCGTGCGGGCGCAGACGTGGCGCCGCTATGAGATCATCCTCGTGGATGACGGGTCAACCGACGACACGCTGGCCATCGCGAATCGCCTCGCCGGCCCGGACCTGAAAGTCCTGCACCAGCCCAATGGCGGAGTATGCTCGGCCTTAAACGCGGCGTTCCGCCAAGCACAGGGCGACTTCATCGAATACTTCGACGCCGACGATCTGCTCCATCCGCGCAAACTCGAGGTGCAACTCGCGCGTCTCGCTACCCTGCCGCTCGGCTGGGTGGCCGCCGGTGCCTGGGCGCGCTTTTACCGCGATCCGGCTGAAACTGTTTTCGCTCCGGAGGAAGTCTGGCGCGACGCCGATCCCATTGACTGGCTCGTCAGCTCGTGGAGCGGTGGCGGCATGATGCACGGTGCAGCTTGGCTCACGCCCCGCGCGGTCGCTGCAGCCGCCGGCCCGTGGGATGAACGCCTGAGCCTGATCAACGATTTCGATTTCTTCAGCCGCCTCCTGCTGGCCAGCGAGGGCGTGGCGTTTTGTGCCGAGGCCCGCTCGTATTACCGCTCCGGCCTTCCCGGCAGCCTGAGCAATCACACCAGCCGGCGCGCATGGGACTCGGCGTTTCTCTCCACGGAGCTCGGCACCAAGTCGCTGCTCACCCGCGAGGACAGCCCGCGCACGCGTCGCGCCGCCGCGATCAACTGGCAGCGCCTCGTCTACTCCGCCTATCCACTCGTACCCGATCTCGTTGCGCGGGCCGAAGCCCATGTCCGCGACCTCGGCGGTAGCGATCTTGAACTGGGCGGCGGCAACGCCTTTCAAATTCTCCGCGGTATCTTCGGCTGGAAAATCGCCCGACGTACGCAGCTTTTCAGTCAACGCCTGCGCCCCCGTCCCTCCCCA
>JBIJDP010000508.1:0-2964 GCA_044344065.1 Opitutaceae bacterium | reverse complement strand
AAGCGCCCCGACGGCGGCAAGCCACCGCTCGTCGTGCTCGCCCACGGCGGCCCCTGGGCGCGGGACGAATGGGGCTTTGACCCCGAGGTGCAATTCCTCGCCACCCGCGGTTACGCCGTTTTCCAACCCAACTACCGCGGCTCCACCGGTTTCTCCAACGCCATCAGCCGGGATCAGGCCTACGATTTCAAGGCCATGCACGATGATGTCACCGACGGGGTGCAGCAACTAGCCAAGTCCGGCCACATCGACCCGCAGCGCATCGGCACCATGGGTGGCAGCTTCGGCGGTTTCCTCGCCGTCTCCGGCGCCGCGTTTGAACCGGGCTTGTACAGGTGCGCCGTCACGATCGTCGGCGTGTTCGACTGGGAGAAGATCGTCAAGCAGCGCAACCGTGATCGCTACGACAAGTTCAACTACGAGATCCTGCTGCAAAAACTCGGCGACCCGAAGGCCGCCAAGGAGAAGTTCGACGCCATCTCGCCGCTCCGCCACGTCGGCAACATCAACATCCCCGTCTACATTTCCGCCGGCGAATACGATCCCCGCGTCGACGCCTCCCAGTCGAAGGAGCTCTACGCCGAGTTGAAAAAGCGCGGCGTGCCCGTCGAGCAGTTCATCGCTGACAAGGAGGGACACGGCTATTTCGAGACCAAGAGCCGGATCCGGCTCTACCAGGAAATCGCCTCGTTCCTCGAACGGCACCTCTAGGGCAATGCCCGCCGTGCCGGAATCACCCCCGCTGGCAGTCCGGTTCCTGCCGGCGGCGTCCAGTTTCGCCGTGGCCGCCTTTGCGTGGCTGCGCTTTTCCGAGAACACCGCGGACAACGACCTTTGGGGCCACGTGCTCTACGGCCAGCGCGTGCTCGCCCTGGGCCGGCTGGAGCACACGGAGGTCCTGTCCTGGACCGCCGCCGGGCAGCCCTGGATCAATCACGAGGTGCTGGCGGAGATCTTCCTCGGCCTGGTGCACCGCCTCGCCGGCGGCACGGGCCTGTGGCTCGCCATGCTGGCTCTCGCCGCCGTCACCGTGGCCATCGCCCTTCGTGCCGGTGGCGGCCGTGATCAGCGCCAGCGGCTGGCCGCGCTGGGGCTCTTCGCCATCTCCGTCAACTTGATCGCCCTCGGCTACGCGGTGCGGCCGCAGCTCTTCACCATGCTGGCCTTTGTCACGCTGCTACTGTTGCTGCGGCGCTTTTTTCTCGGGCAGACCGGCTGGGGCTTCGCCGTGCCGTGGCTGTTTGCGGCCTGGACGAATCTGCACGGGGGCTATTTCGCCGGCTGGATCATCGTGCTGCTCGCCGTGACGGTGGAAGGCGCCGCCGCCCTCCGGCCGGCCCTGACCCGGCAGCTGCGCTTCGCCCCGCCGGCGGCCATGCCCTGGTGGCTGCCGCCGGCCATGGCCGTCACCGCCACGGTCGCCCTCGCGCTCAATCCCTGGGGTTTCGAGCTGGTGCGCTGGACCTTGCAAACGCTCCTGCTGCCCCGCCCCCAGATCTCCGAGTGGCAGCCCCAGGGCCTGACGCCCGGCGCGGCGGCCTATTTTCTCCTGGTCACATTGTCCGCCCTCGCGTGGCTCGGCAGCCGTTTGCCCCGGCGTCCGTGGGAGGCGGCCACCCTCGCACTGCTGGCCGTCATGGCCGCGCTCCAGCTGCGCCACGCCCCACTCTTCGCCCTCGCCAACCTGATGCTCACGCCGCCGCACCTGCGGGATGCACTGCGCCGGCTCGCTCCGTCCTGCGCAGGATTGTCCGCACTGCTGCGTTGGCGGATGGTGGCGCTGGGACTGACCATGGCCCTCACCGCCACGGGCGCCGCCTGTATCGCGGCCAGCCTTGCGCCGCCCCGCGAGCATCCGTTCACCATCGAAGTCCCGCGCGACACCTACCCGGTCGCAGCGATAGATTTCATGCGCAGCCGCCAACTCACCGGCCGCACCCTGACCTTCTTTGACTGGGGACAACAGGTGCTGTGGGAACTGCCCCGCAATCCAGTCTCCTTCGATGGCCGGCTGGATACCGTTTATCCCACTGCCATCCGCGATGCCCACTGGCGATTCTATGCGGGCGAGGCTCCGGGTCCCGGATTGAATTTGGCCGCCGCCGAGGTTGCGCTGCTGCCGGCCTCATCCGGCGGAGCCGCCCTGCTCCAGCGCGCGGGCTGGACCCTGGTGTACTGCGATCCCCTTGCCGCCGTGCTGGTGCAAGCTCCCGCCAACTTTTCCGCCCTTGCCGGCCAGACGTTGCCTGTCCAAGCCGGTCGCGACGCCGTTCACGGCCGCGCCCCCTTTCCCGACGCCCCGTCCCTCCTCGCCACCGAACGGCGACCCCGCTGATGCCCGCCGCCCGCAAGAAAATCTCCCCCGCCACCGTCCGCGCGGATTTCAACGACCTCACCGCCGTGGTGCATTACACCCGGGCTGCGCACACCCTCGGGCTCTGGGCCTCGGAGCGCATTCTGATCGACCGTTTTTTCCCGGACAGGAATGCCCGCCTGCTCGAGGCCGGCTGCGGCGCCGGCCGCGTCACCGTGGCACTCTGGGAACTCGGCTACCGCCAGCTCCACGCCTTCGACTTCGCCGAGGAGCTGCTCGCGCAGGCGCAGAGCCTCTGCATCGAACGACAGGCCGGCATCACGCTCTTCCACGCCGACGCCACGCGCCTCGGCCTTTGTCACGTAATACGTGACAAAGCGTTTGACGGCGTGCTCTTCATGTTCAACGGGCTGATGCAGATTCCGCTGCGGCGCAACCGGCGCCGGGCCCTGCGGCAGCTCGCCGCCGTCTGCCGGCCGGGGGCGACCTTTCTCTTCACCACCCACGACCGCGACAGTTCGCCCGCCGAACAGGCGCTCTGGCGCCTCGAGGCCAGGCGCTGGGCCCAGGGCCGGCAGGACCCGATCCTGCGCGAATACGGCGACCGCTATTTCGAGGAGGACGGCACGGGCCGCACCTTCATGCACCTG
>JBIJDP010000023.1:0-10686 GCA_044344065.1 Opitutaceae bacterium | reverse complement strand
CCTGCGGATGCAGCGGCACGCCGTGCGCGGCGCCCAGTTCGGCCAGGCCCTGCATCAAACGCCGGCCCAGTTCCTGGATGCCCGCCGGGTGCGCGGCGCCCAGCGCGAGAATCTGGTCGAGGCACCACTTGCTCGCCGCGAGGCAGAGCGGATTGCCGTTCAGGGTGCCGGCATGGATGACCTCGCCGGACAGGATCTTCGCCATCGCGTGCTTCGTGCCGGCGAGTGCGGCGAACGGCGTGCCGCCGCCGATCGCCTTCCCCAGAATCGTGAGGTCGGGCCGGTAGCCGTAGTAACCCTGCGCACAGCCGGCGCCGAAGCGGAAGCCGGTGATCGTCTCGTCCGAGATCATCAGCATGCCGTCGCGGTCGCACAGCTCGCGGATGGCGGCCATGAGCCCCGGCGCGGGCTCGATGCAGCAGGTGTTGCAGAGCGCCGGCTCGAAGACCACCGCGGCGATGCGGCCGCGGAACTCCTCCACGCGCCGGCGGAAATGCGCCACGTCGTTCCAGCGCACGACAATGAACTTTTGCAGCACCTCGGGAATCACGCCCTTGCTCGGGTGCAACTGCGCCGGCCGCTCGTCGTCGCCCCAATGGTCCATGGGATTGGCAAACCCCACCAAACCCTCGTCGGCCCAGCCGTGGTAGTGTCCCTCAAAACGCAGGATCAGCTGCCGGCCCGTGTGGGCCCGGGCGAGACGGAAGGCGGCGCCCACCGCCTCGGTGGCCGAATTGCTGAACCGGACGAGCTCCGCCGACGGGATCATGCGCTGCACGCGCTCGGCGACCTCGGGCTCGAGTTCCGACTGCCCCGCCCAGTGCGTGCCGCGCTGCGCCTGCGCCGCGATGGCCGCGGCCATGCCGGCGGGGGCGTGGCCGTAGAGCAGCGCGCCCTGGCCAAGCTTGAAATCGATGTATTCGTTGCCGTCCACATCCCAGAGCCGGGCGCCGCGGCCGTGGTCAAAATAGAGCGGCACGGGGGCCTCCATCTTGCGGATGCCGCTGTTGACGCCGCCGGCGATGCTGTGCTGCGCGCGGGCAAAGAGGGCCTGGGACTTGGCAAATGTGTAGGGCATGGTGAAAAGGTTCAGGCGCTGGCGGACGCGCGTTCGCGAGCGTGCAACAGGGCGGCGATCAGCGCCGTGCGCTGCCGCGCGGGGTACCGGTGGATCGGCACCGCCACGCTCACGGCGGCCAGGGGCTCGCCGAGCCAGTCGAGCGGGATCGCAACGCACGCCACGCCGGCCACGGTCTCGCCCTCCTCGACCGCGAAGCCCCGGGCGCGCGTGGCCACGAGCTCCTGCTGGAGGCGGGTGCGGCGCGGACCGCGCGGAGCCGCCTTGACGACGAGCCGCCGCCGCTGCTCGTCGGGCAGGTTGGCGACGATCGCCCGGCCGAGCGCCGTGGTGTGAAACGGATCGCGCGCCCCGGGCTTCACGATCCAGCGTAGCGCCTGGCTGGTCTCCAGCACCTGCACGTAGCGGACAAACACGCCCTCGAGCAGGCCGAGATTCACCGTCTCGTCGAATTCCGCCTGCAGCCGCTCCATCACCGGCCGCGCCTTGGCGCGCACCGCCTCGTCGCGGCCGTATTCCCGGAGCGAGGCCAGCCGGCCCGAGAGCTGGTAGGTGCCGCGCCGGTCCGACTGCCCCACGTAGCCGAGGTCGCGCAGGCTGCGCAGGATGCGGTGCACCGTGGGCTTGGGCAGCCGGGCCTCCGCCGCCAGCTCCGCCAGCGTGAGCTCGCGCCCGGTGCGGGCCAGCACCTCGAGGATCGAGAAGGCTTTGTCGAGGACGGCGATGCTCACGATTTTGGCGTTGCCTTCATTTCACAATGTGAAACACAAGTTTCGTCAAACAAAATAGCCCCGTGCTCATCGACTGCCACAATCACCTCGGCGTTGACCTGTTTTTCTACCTGAACGGCTACCACCCCTACGCGCAGGACCTGCCGGCGCTGGTGACCGAGGGCCGGCACTGCGGCATCGACCGCTGGGTGGTGTTCCCGATGGTGAGCAACCTCACCTTCGACGTGGCGGCCATGCGCCAGGCGAAATTCACGTACGGCGGACTCGAGACGGTGCCCTACGCGTTCGAGAACGAGCGCATGTTCCGCGAGCTCTACGAGCTCTACCCCTCCCTCGGCCGGCACACGCTGCCCTTCGCCATCCTCGACCCGTTGCGCGAGCCCGCCGCCCAGCTGGCGAAGCTGCGCGAGCTCCACGCGAAGTTTCCGTTTTACGGCCTGAAGATCCAGGCGACCGTGATCCAGTCCGACGTGAACGCCCTGCTCGGGGTCGGCCGCGGCTTCCTCGATTTCGCCGCCGAGTTCAACCTGCCCTTCATCATCCACTCCAGCGTGATGCCCTCGGACGTCTGGTCGCAGGCGAAGGACATCCTCAAGGTCGCCGCCGCCACGCCGCACGTGCGCTTCTGCCTCGCGCACTCCTGCCGTTTCGACCGCGCATGCCTCGACCGCGTGGCCGAGCTGCCCAACACATGGTTCGATTGCTCCGCCCACCGCATCCACTGCGAGAGCGTCAACCTCGGGCTGGCCAACGTCGCCCCGGCGGCGCGCCGCTTCCCCGCCGATTACCGCGACCCGACCGCCGTGCTGCATCAGCTCGCCGAGACCTATCCGACCAAGCTGATCTGGGGTTCCGACACGCCGTTCCAGAGCTACGTGGACAAGGACTACTCGCTGATCAGCACCTACGCCCAGGAAACCGCCTGCCTCCACGCCCTGCCGCCCGCGCTCAGGCAGGCCGCCGGCCACGACAACCTGCTCGCCCTTCTCCAGCTCAAAGATGTCAAAATTCTCACTCGCGCATAACGCGGCCCTGGTAACCGGTTCCTCCAAGGGCATCGGCCTGGCCATTGCCGACGGACTCCACGAGGCCGGCGCCGCCGTCGTTTATCACGGCAACACCGCCCGGCCGCCCTCGATTCCCCCGGGCTGTTCCTTTGTCACGGGCAACCTGCTCGAACCCGACGCGTCGGCTAAACTCGTGGCCGACGCCTTCGCCGTGCAGCCAAAGCTCGACCTGCTGGTGGCCAACGCGGGGAGTTTCTTCGACCGGCCGTTCCTGGAGATGGATGCGGCCACGTGGGACAAGACGATGAACCTCAACGTGCGCGCGACGTACTTTCTCTGCCAGGCCTTCGCCAAGGAGCTCATTGCGCGGAAGCGTCCGGGGGCGATGGTGCTCATCTCCTCGACCAACGGGTTTCAATCCGAGGAGGACTCCACCGCCTACGACAGTTCCAAGGGCGCGCTGGTGATGATGACGCGCAGCCTCGCGCAGGCGCTGGTCGAGCACGGCATCCGCGTCAACGGCCTCGCCCCCGGCCTGATCCGCACGCCGCTGACCTCGGCCCTCGGCTTCAGGGCGAAGGCGCAGCACTACGAGAAAAAGATCCTGCTCAAGCGCCTCGGCGAACCCGAGGACTGCACCGGCACCGCGGTCTTTCTGCTTTCGCAGGCCTCCGCCTACATCGTCGGGCAGGTGGTGGTGGTGGATGGCGGATTGACGGTCGGCCAGATCGGTCGGATGTAATCCGCATGGCCACCCTCGCTTCCCTCGCCACGCCCGCGATCCTCGTCGATCGCGTCCGGCTCGAAGCCAACATTGCGGACATGCAGCGCGTCTGCACCGCCCACGGCGTCGAGCTCCGGCCGCACATCAAGACCCACAAGATGGTCGAGGTCGCCCGCCGCCAGCTCGCCGCCGGGGCCGCCGGCCTCACCTGCGCGAAGCTCGGCGAGGCCGAAGCCATGCTGCCGTCCGGCGTCCGCAGCATTTTCATCGCCCACTCGCTCGCCGATCCCGGCCAGGCCCCGCGGATCGCCGCGCTCGCGGACAAAGTCGACGACCTGCGCGTCGCCGTCACCAGCGAGGCCCATGCCGTCGTCCTGGCCAAGGTGGCGGCAGCGACCGGCCGCCGGCTGGACGTGATGATGGCCGTGGACACCGGACTTGGCCGCGAAGGGGTCCGCGACCTCGCCGCCGCGCAGCGCCTCGCCGCCACGCTGGCCCGCAGTCCGCACCTCCGGCTCCGTGGTTTCTACACCCACGAGGGCAATTTCTACGGCCTGCCCCGCGAGCAGCAGCTCCCGCGCGTCCGCGAACTCATCGACCGCATCTGTGCCGTGCGCGATGCCGTTGACCGGACCCTCCCCGTCTGGCCCGGTTGCAGCGTGAGCGCGAAACTTGTCGCCGAGCACGGCGCGGGCCGCGTGCAGGCGGTGCGTCCGGGAGCCTACATGTTCGGCGACCTGTTTCTCTCCGAGATCACCGGCGTCATGCCCGCCGACGCCGTGGCCGTGCATGTGCTTGCCACGGTCGTGGACAAACCCGAGCCCGGCCTCGCGCTTATTGATGCGGGTTCGAAGACCTTCTCCTCCGATCGCACCGGCGACAACATCCACGCGAAGGCCGCCGATGGCCGCGACCTCGCCGTCGTCCGCGTCAACGAGGAGCACGGCTACGTCCGCGGCGCCGCCGTGGACTCCCTACAGATTGGCGAGCGCGTGCTGTTCATACCGGCGCACATCTGCCCCGTCATCAACCTCACCGACGAGGTCACCGTCACCGCCAACAGCCAGGTCGTCGCCACCTGGCGCGTCGAGGCCCGGGGCAAAACCCGCTGAATTTTAACCACGGATCTCACGGATGGCACGGATATGGATTTCATCCAAAGCCATGACCACAAGAGGCTCAAAAGGCACATAATGAATTCCCAATCCATTTCTAAGCAGGAAACAGAAATTAGTTTCAGATTCTCCATTAACTCCGCTCACACCTGTAAAACGGTTTGGTCCCTTATGTGCCTTTTGAGCCTCCTGTGGCCATTTCATATCCGTGCTATCCGTGGTTAAAAATTCCGGTTCTCCCCTGCGCCTCGCGATGCTCGGGATGATTCCCGGCAACGGGCATCCGTTTTCCTGGTCGTCCATCATCAACGGCTACGACCCCGCCGCCCTCGCGCGCTGCCCCTATGCCGGCATCACGGCCTACATGAGCCCGCACGCACCGGACACGGTGGGTATTCCCGGCGCCCGCGTCACCCACCTCTGGACCGACGATCCCGCCGAGGCCCCACTCGTCGCCGCCACCGCCCTGATCCCGAACATCGTCGCCAAGCCGGAGGACGTCATCGGCCAGGTGGATGCGGTGGTCATTTCGACCGACGATGGCTTCGACCACGTGCGTCGCGCCCGGCCGTTCATCGAGGCGGGTCTGCCGGTCTTCGTGGACAAACCCCTCGCCACGAGCATCGGGGACCTGCGCACGTTCATCACCTGGGAAAAGTCCGGTGCCCGCTTCCTGTCCTCCAGCGGCCTGCGCTATGCGCCGGAACTGGACACGTTCCTCGAGGGCAAATCCACCCTCGGCGCACTGCGCTGGGTGTCGAGTGTCACCGCCAAGACGTGGGAGCGCTACGGCATCCACGCTTTGGAACCCATTTTCCGCCTCACTGGTCCCGGCTACACTTCTGTCCGTCTCGAATCCGCCCCCGGGCTCGAGGTCGCGCACCTCACCCATCGCAGCGGCACCCAGGTCACCCTGCCGGTGATCTACGATGGCACGGCCACCTTCGGCACGGTGCAGCTTGGCGGCCAGACCGGCCTGGCGTCGTTCCGGTTCACCGACACCTACACCACCTTCCGCCGCCAGCTCGTCGCCTTCGTGGAGTTTCTCCAAACGGGAAAATCCGCCTACCCGTTCGCCGACACGGTCGAACTCATGGCGGTCATCATCGCCGGCCTCCGCAGTCGCGCGGAAAACTCGCGTCGCGTCGAGGTCGCTGAAATCCTCTCTGCACTTTCCCCATGAAACTACGTCCCAGCCGCATCCTCCGGGTCCTGCGCGAAAAGCGCTTCCCGGCGCTGATGAAATTCAACCTCACTGATCCGCGCGTCGCCGAGATGGCCGGCATCGCCGGCTACGACGGCCTGTGGCTGTGCAACGAGCACGTGCCGACTGACTGGACGCCGCTTGAGCACACCATCCGCGCCGCCCGGCTGCACGACATGGACACCTTGGTCCGCGTCGCCAAGGGCGGGTACAGCGACTACGTGCGTCCGCTTGAGGCCGGCGCCACGGGCATCATCGTGCCCCACGTGGAATCCGCCGCCGAGGCCCGCCAGATTGTGTCGTGGTGCCGTTTCCATCCCGCGGGCAAGCGCGCCCTCGACGGCGGCAACACCGACGGCGCGTACTGCACCGTGCCGATCACCGACTACATCAAGCACGCCAATTCCGAGTGCCTGATCGTGCTCCAGATCGAGTCCCCCGAGGGCCTGGCCCAGGTTGAGGCCATCGCCGCCGTGCCGGGCTTCGACGGCTTCCTGTTCGGCCCGGGAGATTTCAGCCACCGCATCGGCAAAGCCGGCGAGCTCCTGGCTCCCGAGGTCACCGCGGCGCGCCAGCGGGTCGGCAAGGCCGCCCGCGCCAACGGCAAGTTCGTCATGGCGTCCGGACTCTACGCCCCCTTCGCCGAACTCGTCGCCGACGGACACAACGTCTTCAACCTCGGCTCCGACGTCGGTGCATTGACGACGTGGTTCAGCCAGCGGATCGAACTCCTGAAGAGCAACGTCACGGCCCTGCCCGCTTCCGCCAAATTGAACCCTTATGGCTGACACTCCGTCGTTCTCCCTCGCCGGCAAGGTCGTCGTGCAGTGCGGCGGCACCGGCCTCCTCGGCCGTGCGCTGGTGGCGTCGCTGGGTGCCGCCGGTGCCACGCTCGTGGTTGCGGGCCGCGACCGCGCGAAGATCGAACCAGGCCTCACCGCCGGCCGGGCCGCCGGGCACACGCTGCATGCCGAGCCCGTGGACATCACCGACGAGGCCTCCGTCACCGCCCTGCGCGACCGCGTGCTCGCCACCCATGGCCACATTGACGGCCTGGTCTTCAACGCCGTCAGCCGGCCGATGCGCAGCGAAAAGGACCCTGTCGCTGCATGGCAGGAGTCCATGAAGGTGAACGCCACCGGACTGTTCCTCGTCCTGCGCACCTTCGCCGACACCATGGCCGCGCAGCCCGCCGGCGGCAGCATCGTCAACATCGCCTCCATCCAAGGCATGGTCGGCGGCAACCTCTGGCTCTACGAGGGTACGGCGATGGGTACCGTGCCGGATTATTTCTTCCACAAGGGCGGCATGATCAACTTCACCCGCCACTACGCGTCGGTCTACGGTCCGCGCAAGGTGCGCGTGAACGTCGTCTCCCCCGGCGGCATCTACAATCCCGAGAAACCGCAGGCCGACGCCTTCCTCGGCCGTTACGGCAGCATGACGATGCTCGGCCGCATGGCCCGCGCCGACGAGGTCGGCGGTGCCGTAATCTTCCTCCTCAGCGACGCCGCGAGCTACGTCACCGGCGTAAACCTGCCGGTGGATGGAGGGTATACTGCGAAGTAGCGGCGCAAGGCGCCGCTACTTCAAACGTTCAACACTCAACGCTTAACTTTTAACGTTTAAGTCCAAGCAACGTCTCCGCCTGATTCATTGAGCGTTAAGCGTTAAAAGTTAAACGTTGAGCGTTTCCTTTCTCCGATGACTCCTCGCGAACGCCTCCTCACGGTCTACACCGGCGGTCGCCCCGACCGGGTCCCCGCCCTCGCCGATCTCTCGTACTGGCATGCAGGCAACGGCGGCGGAAAATTCATCCCGGGCAAGACCGACGGCGCCAACCGCGACAAGGTCGCCGCTCTGCTCGCCCTGCACCAGCGCACGGGGGCGGCGATCCACCTGAACCTCGGTTCCTTCTACCGCGAGATTCACGGCTCCGGGGTTCGCGTCGAATCCGGCATCCGTGGTGAACATTACTTCCATCGTTTCGAAACCCCCGTCGGCACCATCGAGGAAATCCGCGAATGGTCGCCCGTCACCTTCAGCTGGCCGATCATCCACCACATGATCCAGGGCGTGGAGGACCTGAAAGTGGTGCGGCATGTGTTCGAGCGCATTTCCTACGCCGCGGACTGGGATCTCTTCCACGCCGTGGACGCCCAGGTCGGCGAACTCGGCCTGCCGCTGGTGCAGGTGCCCTACACTGGCATGGGTTTTCTCATGAGCCGCTATGCCGGCGTTGAACTCACGGTCATGCTGTCCATCGACGCCCCGGACGAATTGACCCAGACCCTCGCGGTGATCAACGCCGCCCATGCCCAGGTTTGCCACCTCATGGCCAAGGGACCTGCCCAGGTTCTGATCCATTCCGACAACCTTTCCTCCGACATCCAGAGTCCGCCCTGGTTTTTGCAACACAGCGGCGAGCATTACCGCCTCATGGCGGCCATCGCGCACGAATACGGCAAGCCAATCGTCACCCACATCGACGGCCGCCTCCGCGGTCTGCTCCGGGCCACCGCTGACTTGGGGTTCGACGGAGCCGATGCCGTGACCCCTGCGCCCTGGGGTGACCTCACTCCCGCCGAATGCCGCGCCGAGGCCGGTCCCCGCTATGTGCTCTCCGGCGGCGTGCCCCCCGGCAGTTTCAACTCCAACGTGCCACTCGCAGTTTTCGATGCCCAGGTCGAAGCCTGGCTCGCCCTCCGCCACCAAAGCCCCGCCCTCATCATCGCCCCCGGCGACCAGTTGCCGCCGGACGGAGACCTTGCTCGTGTGACCCGGATGGTGGAAGCCGCCAACCAAGCCATGTAGGGCTGAGAACGCTCAACGCTTAACTTTTAACGCTTAACGCTCAAGTGATCTGCCGTGTAGCTACGAGCGTGAGCGAATGGATCGATCTCCCATCTCCGATCTGCCAACTGCGACCCCTTCCACTCGCTCACGCTCGTAGCCACCTCCTTTCCGCCCATAAGCGTTAAAAGTTAAACGTTGAGCGTTCCCCTCTCCTCCTCCCCATGACCGCCTCTCCCGCCCTCACTCTCCAAGGCAAACACATCTGGATCACCGGCGGTGCCGGCCACCTCGGCTCGGGCCTCACGCGCGAACTCGACGCCCAATGCGCCAAGGTCGTCTGCTTCGACCTGCCCGGCCGCGCCGAGGCCCTGGTGCGCGACCACGCGCTCCCCCGCACCGTGCCCGTGTCCCTCGACGTCAATGATCCCGCCACACTGCCCGCCGCGATTGACGCCGCCGTAGCCGCCCACGGCCTGCCCGACGGACTTGTTCATCTCGCCTATGCCTCCTCCAGCGGCCATCGCCTCGAGACCCTGCCGGTCGCCGAGTTTCAAAAGACCTTCGATCACGCCCTGACCCCGGCCTTTGTCCTTTGCCGCGCCCTCGCGGAAAAGATGAAGGTCCGCGGCTCCGGCAGCATCGTGCTCTTCGCCAGCATGTACGGCGTGATCGCGCCCGATCCGCGGATCTATCCCGCCCCGCTGCTGCCGAACCCGGTCGACTACGGCGCGAGCAAGGCCGCGTTGCTGCAACTCGCCCGCTACCTCGCCGTGCACTACGGCCCGTCCGGCCTGCGCTTCAACTGCGTCACGCCCGGCCCCTTCCCCAATCCGGCTGTCCAGCAGTCGCATCCGGCATTCATCGCCGAACTCGCCAACAAAACCGCGCTCCACCGCATCGGCCGCAACACCGAGATCATCGGCCCCGTGGTCTTCCTCCTCTCCGATAGCGCCTCGTATGTCACCGGCCACAGTTTGGTCGTGGATGGCGGATGGACCGCCACCTGATGCGATCCAAACGCTCAACGCTTAACTTTTAACGCTTAACGCTCAATGATTGGCTGGCACTCAATTCGTGGCTACGAGCGTGAGCGAGTGGCTCGTATAGCCCGATTTCACCTCTCCGATCTGCCAACTACGAAACCTTCCACTCGCTCACGCTCGTAGCTATCACCAGTCACCACCCTACTTGAGCGTTAAAAGTTAAACGTTGAGTGTTTCCCCTCTCACCATGCCCCTCCCCACCTTCCTCATCATCGGCTGCGGCAGCATCGGTGAACGCCACCTGCGCACCTTCCTCGCCACCGGCCGCTGCCGCGCCATCGCCTGCGACAACCGCCCGGCCATCCTCGCCGCGATGGCGGAGCGCTATCAGGTCCCCACGGCCGCCGACTGGCGCGCCGCCCTTGCCACGCCGGAACTCTACGGAGCCGTCGTCGCCACCCCTGCGCCCAGCCATGTGGCCATCGCCACAGAAATTCTCCGCTCCGGCCGGCATTGCCTGATCGAGAAGCCTCTCTCCCTCAGCCTCGACGGCATGGACGCGCTCACTGCCGCGCACCAAGCCAGCGGCCGCGCCGCCGGCATCGCCTACGTGCATCATTTCCGTCCCGAGGTCGCCGCGGCGCGGGCCTTTCTGCAGACCGGCTCGCTCGGTCGCGTGCTGCACGCCAGCGTCGTGTCGGGCCAGGACTTTCCCTTTTTCCGTCCCGCCTACCGCGAGATCTATTACCGCGACCGCGCCCAGGGTGGCGGCGCCATCCAGGATGCGCTCACCCATCTTGCCAATCTCATGGAGTGGTTCGTCGGCCCGATGACCACGCTCAGCTGCGAGGCCGGCCACCAGGCTCTCGCCGGCGTGGAAGTCGAGGACACCGTCGCCGTGACCGCCCGCACTCATGACGGCGCGATCGTCGTCTGGTCGCTCAACCAGTTCCAGGCCCCCAACGAAACCACGCTCCAGTTCAACGCCGAGCGTGGCAGCGTGATCGTCGAATACCACTGCCAGCGCTGGGGCCGCCTCGCCCGCGGC
>JBIJDP010000506.1:0-2972 GCA_044344065.1 Opitutaceae bacterium | reverse complement strand
AGGGTGGAAATCAGAATCTCGGTGTGCGGCCACCAGAGTTTGGTGTCGGCAAAACCCCACGCCACGGGCTCGCTGCCATCAACGTTCACGGCGAGGCGCAGGCCGCCGAATTCGCGGTCCCACCCAAGGTCCAGATGCCGCAGGGTCAGCCTGTGCGCGAGCGCCGCACGGACCGGGTCCCGGCCGGCGTGAACCAGCACGTCGAGCTGGAACCACATGTCCTCGATCACGTGGCCCGGCACGACGACCTTGCCGGCGGGTCCGTCAAAGTGGCCGCCGTCCAGTCGCACGAATTCCCGCAGGCAATCCGCCTTCGCATCATAGTGCTGCAGGAAAATCTCGTCCGCATACCGCCGGGCCGCCTGGAGGTATTTCTCCTCGCCGAGTTGGGCGCCGATCTCGGCAAACTTCAGTGACCAGACCATGGGGATGCCATGCGGCTTGGCCCCGGGGGGAATCGGATAGGGAAAATGCGGCAGCGTGTCGTAGGGCTGCGCGAGTTTCACGAGCACCGCGTCGGCCGTGCGCACGAGCCAGCGGCGGATCTCCGCGTCACCCGTGGCGCGGTACAGTTCACTGAGACCATAGATGGCAAAGCCGTCCACGTAGATGCTTTCATAGCCGCGCAGCACGCGCCCGTCCTGCGCAAGGAGCAGGGCCCAGCCCTGTTCTTTTTCCAGCCAGCCATGGCGCAGGCAGTACGCCGCGATGCCACGGGCCCGTTCGAGCCAGACCGGATTGCGGTCGAGAGTGTTGTAGATCCGGGCGAATACCCACACGGCGCGCCACTGACTCCAGAGCCACTTGTCGCCGCTAAGGATCCGGCCGTCGTCGCTGATGCAGGTGCACAGCCCGCCCGCGGGATCGAAGGCGTGTTTCTCCCAAAATGGCAGCACATGGCCGAAAAGATGGCGCCGCATCCAGCCAGCAAGGGCCGTGCGTTCGCCGGCGCGCAGCCCGGTCAGGGCCTTGGCCAAATCAGCGGTCGTCGTAGCGGCGAGAGTAAAGCTCATCTTGGAAGCTTTGGCCTTAAGAATTGTGGTAGGACACAAGCCTGCTTGCAGGCGATTCGTAGGGCCTGCGCTTGCGCAGGGCCGGTTGGATGTACGCCCGCCATTCGCGGCCTCGCGCAAGCGCGAGCCCTACGGGAATCGCCTGCCAGCAGGCTCCTATCCGCACCGAATCAATCTCAGGAATTCCGGCTCCACAGCAAATGAACGGAGCGATGCGCATGGCCTGCATCAACGGGCCGACATCAAACCGCGGTAGACCGCTTGCGCCAAGGCGAGCTGCGTGCGCTCCACATACTCATCCTTGGTGTGGGCCTGTCCGAGGTGGCCGGGCCCGAGCACCAGGGTCGGGGCTCCGACCGCGGCATAATGGCTGGCATCCGTCACGTAGGGCGCACCGCGGCCCGCGCCGTCGAGGCCCTGGGCCGCCAGCAGCGGCTGCAGCCGGGCGAGCAATCCATGCGAAAGCTCGTCGCCCATCGAGGGCACCACATAGAGCTGGTCGTGCTCAACCGCGTGCCCGGCGAGGATGGCTTCGCGCTCGGCCAGCACCTGGGCCGCGGTCTCGCCCGGCACGGTGCGGCGGTCGCACTCGATCTCACACTTCTCGGGAATGATGTTCACCTGCGTGCCGCCGCGGATGACGTTCACGCTGAAGGCCGCGCGCCCGGTCATCGGGTGGCTCTTCGTCACGGTCGGCACATAGCGGGACTCGAGGGTCTCGACCACGCGCAGCATCGCGGTGATGGCGGAGCGGCCGTTCGCAGGAACGGAGGAATGGGCGGCGCGGCCACGGGTGGTGGTGCGCCAGCGGATGACGCCGTTGTGCGCGGTCACCGGGTGCATCGAGGTTGGCTCGCCCACGATCACGCCGTCGAGCCGGGGCAGGAATTCCTTCAGCTCCTGCACGGCAAAGGCCTGCGCCCCGGTCATGCGCGCCTCCTCGTCGGCGGCAAAAATCATCGCCACGTTGTGCGGCCGCACCGCGCTGCGCGCATAATCCTGCAGCGCCCAGAACATCGCCGCGCCGGAACCCTTGGTGTCGCAGGTGCCGCGGCCGTGGATGCGGTCGGCGGTCACCGTCACCTTGAAGGGGTCGACCGTCATGCCGGCGACGCTCACGGTGTCGAGGTGGCTCTCGAAGAGCAGCCAGCGCGCCTCGGGGGCGACCTCGCAGGTGATGAGCAGGTTTTCGCCGCCGCCGGGGACGGGACAGTGCCGGGTCTTCAGGCCCCAGCCATGCGCCAGTTTTTCGAGGTGGGCGATCAATGCCGCCTCGCCGCCCACCGGTCCGCCGAAGAACGGATTCACGGTGTTGTGCGCGATCAACTGCGCGAGCAGTTCCTCGCAGGAGGCGGGGGTGGAGAAGGTCGGGGCCGAGCTCATGGCCTCAACCCAACCACTTGTCCAGGTTGGCGGCAACAAAGGCGTCGTCGGTCAATTGCGGGTAGGCCTTGCAAACGCGCGTGAGTTCCTCGGCCTGGCCGGGGGACAGCTTCTCGTGCGGATTCAGGCAGTTGATCGAGGGCACGAGTCCCTGCCGGCGCAGAATCTCCAATATGCCCGGGATGCAGCCGGCGTACTTGTTGGCGGCGTCGAAGAGGGCCGCGTTCATGTCGGTCACGGCAATGGAGGTGTCGAGCCACTTGACGTCGATCTGCCAGCTCTGACGGGCCTGCTTGATGTCGTTCAGCATTCTGACCGCCGCACTGGTCCACACGCCCCAGTGGCCGAGGAGACCGCCCACGATGCGGCGCGTCACCTTCTTGCCGCCGGCTTGGAAGGTGAACGGCGTGAAAAGGTCCACCACGATGCTGTCGTCGTTGCCCGTATAGAGCGCGATGTCGTCGCGGCCGGCCTCGGCCACGGCGCGCATCACATCGATCGTCTGGTAGCGGTTGAAGGGCGCCATCTTGATGCCGACGACGTTCGGGATCTCGGCAAACCGCCGCCAGAAGGAAT
>JBIJDP010000580.1:0-2658 GCA_044344065.1 Opitutaceae bacterium | reverse complement strand
GTCGCCTGGCGGTAATAATCCATCGCTGGAGGATGATGACCTGCAAATCACTTTCGCCAGCCCCATGCAGGCGGCGGGCCTCGATGTGGTGTTGGACGATCCCGACGGCTACTCCTATGTCAGTGTTTCCTTCTACGGCCCCGCGGGCGAGCTGCTCGCGCAAAACACCTTCATTCCCGCCCCTTTCGGCGCCCCGGGCTATCAGTTTGTCGGCCTGATCGCCAATCCCACCGGCCCCTGGATCACGAAGATTGTGATCGACGAGTATGATGGCTCGGCCAACGACGATAACATCGCCTTCGACAGTCTCGTCTTTGCCACGCCCATTCCCGAACCCGCCACCGTTGCGCTCCAATTGCTCGGCGTGGCCGCGCTGGCCGCCTGGCGGCGGTGCAGGCCCAGCGGGAGGGCGTGCCGGCCGAGCCGGGCCAATCCCTAAAGCGGCAAAAGGCGAAGCATCGCGGAAAACCGAGGGTGCGACGAAATCGCCCTTGCGAAGACTCAGGCAGCGTTGGTTGCCAGCTTTTCCTTGCGACGGATGGGCGTGAATCCCTTCGCGCCTCTTCGCGTACTTCGCGGTCCAACCGCATTGTTCCGGTTGCGTCGGGCTTCAAGCTCCTGATGCGTCAGCCTAAACGATTACTGCTTGGGTGAAATCCTTTGACTGCTAAGCAACCGGGTCCGGACAAATTACTTCGAGTCCGCTCCGGCCATTGCTACCATGGAGCCATCCCCAAGATGACCTCCAAAGAACGCCTCCTGCGGGCCCTGACCCGTGCGAAACCCGACCGTCTGCCCGTCACCGTCCATCAATGGCAGAAATACCATCTCGACACCTACCTGGGCGGCGTGGATGCGCTGGAGGCGTTTCGCCTCACCGGGCTGGATGCGCAGATCCAGTACTTCGAGGCCATGGGCCAGTTCTGGATTCCCGACGCCGAGAAATACGTCGTGTCCACCCCGGACTGGCGCGAGGAGGTCAGGGTGATCAAGGACGACCCGGACGACAAACTGCTCGACCACACCATCCACACGCCCGGCGGCCAGCTCACCTACAAGACCGGCGGCAACCGCACGACCACCTGGATCCTCGAATACCTCATCAAGCGTCACGAAGACGTCGCCCTCATCGCGAAATACATGCCGGTGGCCAGGCTGAACCGGGCGGCCATTGCCGCCGAATACGACCGGATCGGTGACCAGGGCATCTTGCGCGGGTTTGTCTGGGGCGACCAGGCGGGGTGCTGGCAGCACGCCTGCTGCCTGATGTCCGAGGAGGAGTTGATCCTCGAGGCCATGGACCATCCCGACTGGGTGCATTCGCTGCTGCGCGCCCTGCTCGCAAAGAAGCTGCGCTTCATCGAGGAATCCCTGCGCGGGGCCAAATTCGACCTCATCGAAACCGGCGGCGGCGCGGGCAGCGACACGGTGATTTCACCGGCGATGCACGCCGAGTTCTGCCTGCCCTATGACCGCCAGATCCACGACGCCCTGCACGCCGCGGGCCATCGCACCGCCTACCACACCTGCGGCGGCATGATGCACATCCTCGACCTGGTGGTGCAAAACCGCACCGATGCCTCCGAGACGCTTTCGCCGCCGGGAGTCGGCGGCAACATCACCGACCCGGGAAAAGTGCGTGCTGCATTTGCCGGCAAGGTGGCGATGATCGGCGGCATGGACCAGTTCAACATCCTGACCTCGGGCACGCCTGCCGCCATCCGCGCCGAGACGCACCGGCTGTTCGACGGCTTCGGCCGGGATGGCGGCTACATCTGCTCCGCCAGCGACCATTTCTTCGAAACCCCGGTGGAGAACCTCCGGACCTTCGCGGCGGCGGCGAAGGAATGTGTCTATTAATCTATGAACACCCCATCCCCAACCACTCAACCCATGGTTGATGAACCGCTGCCGCAGCCCAAACGCTATGATGCCGTCGAACTCGCACGGCTCACTGCAATGGTGCAGCAGCCTTCGCTCTTCTATTGGAAGGGTCCTCAGACCACCGCAATGGTCGAGGGCTTCCGCCGCCATTACCCGCTGAAGCATTGCGTGCCCTGCTCTTCCGGTTCCGCGGCGCTGCACGTCGCCGTCTCCGCCCTGCGCCTGCGGCCGGGCGACGAGGTGATCGTGCCACCGCTCAGCGACATGGGCACCTACATCGGGATTCTCTACCAGCAGGGCGTGCCGGTCTTCGCCGATGTGGATCCGCGCACCTACACCCTCGACCCCGCCGATGTGCGCCGCCGCATCACCGCCAAGACCCGCGCCATCATGGTCGTGCACTTCACGGGCAACCCCTGCGACATGGCCGCGTTCACGGCCATCGCCCGCGAGCACAACCTGGTCCTGATCGAGGACTGCGCCCAATCCTGGGGCGCGCGCTGGCAGGACCGGCCCGTCGGCACCATCGGCGATTTCGGCTGTTTTTCGCTGAATGACTTCAAGCACATCGGCTGCGGCGACGGCGGCATCGTCGGCACCAACAGTGAAAAATACGGCCCGCACCTGAACAATTGGGCCGACAAGGACTACGGGCGCACCGAGGGCGGCCGCGATCCCGTGACCCTCGCGCCCAACTACCGCATCAGCGAGCCGCAGGCCGCCGTGGCCGCGGCCCAGCTGACCAAGCTCCCGGACATCGTTGCTCGCCGTCAC
>JBIJDP010000505.1:0-2983 GCA_044344065.1 Opitutaceae bacterium | reverse complement strand
GTGCGCCGCGTCGCAGGGCAGGTTGTAAATCTGCCAGCCCATCACGATGCCGGCCGGGTAGGGGACGGGGAACGCGACATGGTCGGTGATGCCCTTGCGGTCGAGGATGAAGGGTCCGTAGTTCACGCGCCCCATCGCTTCGACGAGGATGTCGAGGCTGACGTCCTCCTTGCGGACGGGTATATCGGTCGCGTTCTGGCCGAGGCGCCGGTCGAGGATCGCGTGCCGCTTGCCGCCGAGGTAAACGTGCCCGTAGTCGTGCAATTCGCGGATGGTGAGCTTCGCCCCCGCGCCAGCGTCGAGTTTCGAGCGGTAGAGGATGAGTCCGTAATCCTGACCGTAGGCCTCCATCGAACGAGGCTGCACGTCGCGCATGGGTTTGGGCAGGTGATCGAAGAGCGCGGCGGAGGCGGTGAGCGTAAAGCGCGGGATGGCGATCACCGGCAGCGTGGCAGGCACGGGCGGGAGCGGGGCGGGGGCGTTTTTGCCGAAGAGCTCGCGCAGGGCGGCGAACTTTTCGTTGGGCCAGCCGGCTTCGGTGAGCGGCGAGCCGTAGTCGTAGCTGCTGGTGGTCGGCTGGTATTCGTCGTTGGGCCCGGTGTTGGCGCCGGCGCTGTAGCCGAACGAGGTGCCGCCGTGGAACATGTAGATGCTGAAGGAGATTTTGCGCTCATGCATCCAGCCGAGCACGCGCACCGAACGCTCGGCGCTGACGGGGGCGTTGCGCTCGCCCCAGTGGTCGAACCAGCCGGGATAAAACTCGCCGCACGCCAGCGGCGTGTCGGGACTGAAGGCGCGGAGCTCCTTGAGGTTTTCCTCGGGACCCTCCGGAAAATTCGCCACGGGGAAGGTTTTCGCCACGGAGCCGCGGCGGAAGGCGCCCGGGCCGTCGCAGGTGAAGAGCGGCACGTCGAAGCCGGCCTCGATCAGGGTGTCGCGGAGGAAGGCCATGTAGGCCTTGTCGTCGCCGTAGCTGCCGTACTCGTTCTCGACCTGCACGAGCAAGATCGGCCCGCCGCGCGAGATCTGGAGCTTTGCGAGCTCTTTGCCGACCGCGAGGAGGTAGCGGCGGGCGGCGGCGGTGAAGCGTTCGTCCATGCAGCGCACGCGGATGTCGGGCGTGGCGAGCAGCCACGACGGCAGGCCGCCGAAATCCCACTCGGCGCAGGCGTAGGGGCCGGGACGCAAGATGACCTTGAGACCCTCCGCGGCGGCGAGCCGCACGTATTCGGCGACATCGGCCTGACCAGTGAAGACGAATTCACCGGGGCGCGGCTCGTGGACATTCCAGAAGAGGTACGCGCTGACCGTGTTGAGTCCCATGGCGCGCGCCATCTGCAGGCGGTGCCGCCAATAGGGCCGCGGGATGCGCGCGAAGTGCATTTCGCCGGAGCGGATGTGGAACGGCTGGCCGTCGAGGAGGAATCCGTCGCGCTGCGGCACGAGCGTGGAGACGGGCGGGGCTTTGCGTCTGGGCTTCATGGAATGGAATTTTTTAACCACGGATTACACGGATGACACGGATCAGAGGATTGCCACAAAAGGCACAGAAGACACAAAAAGATTAAGGACCAGACCTTATTACAGGAGTCAGCCGAGGAAACGGAGATTTTGATCTCACAACTCAGCGGCCTCTGTTTCCTCCTGTAAAATTCCTGACCCTTATGAGGTTTATGTGCCTCTTGAGGCCATGTTCTGCCTTGGACTCCTATATCCGTGGCATCCGTGAAATCCGTGGTTATAAATGCTGGGGCTCGACTCCTACTGCGGGTCGTCCGGCGGGAACTCGTCGATGTCCGCGGTTGGCGACGTGTTTTTTTTCTTCGGCTTCACGCGCCGTTCCATTTTGGGGTCGATCTCCTCGATCTCCGGTTCGGGGATGCGGGTGAAGGCGATGCGCATCGGGGCGTAGTTGGTGGCGCCGTGCGCGCCGCCGAGATAGACGGAGTTTTTCCCGAGCGCCTTGTTGAGCGTGTCCACGGCGGTGAACAGCTTGGTCCGCGCCTCTTCCTTGGATTTTTCAAAGAGGTCGGCCGTGTGCAGGTTCGAGGCGAGGAGCCGGTGGAGGATGACGCCGACCTGCTTCGGCGCCTTGGTGAGGTGGGCGCGAGGGCGGCGGGACCAGAGTTCGTTCAGCGCGTGCGTGAAATGGATCGTGTCCTGCGTCTCGTTGAACTGCAGATCAGTGCTCCAGTCCGTGTCGTCGCGATAACCCACGGAAAGCTGCCGGCGTAATAACCCTCATGCCGCAACCGCATGGCGGCCTTTTGCAGCAGCCGGTGCAGGACGGCGATCGCGTCGACGGGGTTCCGTTTCTCGGGTGGCAGCACATGGCTGTGGCCAATGGTGTCGTGCTTGGTCGCCTCGCGCTCCTGCAAGCCACCGTGGAGCCAGTCGTGAAAGCGCGCGCCCTCGACGCTGCCCCAGATCCGCCGGAGACGGTCGCTGCTGGCGGCGTAGAGCGTGGCGACGTCAGTAATGCCCGCCGCGCGCAGGCGCTGCTCCATGTTGGTGCCGATGCCGGTGAAATCCGAGAGCTCGACCCCGCGCTGGATCAGCTTGCCGGGGATGTCCTCCTTGTCGAACAGCACGAGGCCGTCGGGTTTTTCGAGATCGGATGCGAGCTTGGCGATGAACCAGTTTGGACCGATCCCGATGGAGCAGCGCAGGCATGGGCCGACTTCGCGGACGATCCGGGCACGGATTTCACCGGCGAGGGCCAGGGCGCGCGCCGGCACGGCCAGGCTGCCGGAGAGTTCGCACTCCAGCTCGTCGATGGACTGGACCTTTTTCACCGGTGCGAGCGTTTCGACGATGTCCTTCAGCCGGCGGTGGTAGCGGATGTAGACCTCGGGTCGTGCCTCGACCACCACGATGTCTGGGCAAAGCTGGCGGGCCTCGGCGATGCGGATGTTGCGCTTCAGCCCGAGTTTCTTGGCCTCGAGGCTGACCGCGATGGAGCCCGTGGTCTCGGCGAGGACGG
>JBIJDP010000504.1:0-2990 GCA_044344065.1 Opitutaceae bacterium | reverse complement strand
CCGCCAGCCGTAGTGGCGGAAACGCACGGCTGCCTGCGGGTAGCGCTGGAGCAGCAGAAAATCCAACGCCATGTTCTCGGCGGCGGACCCGGTGCGGTCGGGCAGGACGTGAAGCGTCATGGGCAATTTTCCCGGTGCCAGGCCGCGATGGCCGGTGGCACGGTGAGTTCCGCCAGTTGCGCGGCAAAATCCTGCTGCGTCAATCCCAGCTCATGGGTCAACGGTTCCGCCGCCAGCGCCAGGCAGGCGGGTCGCGTCGTCGCCACGGCGGGTTGTGCCGCCCGCTCGACCGCCACCAACGGCGCGACCGCCTCGCCCAGCCGGAAGTGCGCGCGCATCCGCCGCCCGATTTCATGGCGGGAAAGCAACTCCGCCCCCGCCCAGTGCCGCAGGCCGCAAACCTCATCCCTGGCGCACAGGGCCAGCAGCAGGCCGGCGACATTCGCCGCGGAGCACGTCTGGCGATACTCATCCGTGAACAGCCGCGGTACCCGCCCCTCCCTCCAGTCGAGCAGCAACCGTTCGTGCAGGCTGCGCTGCCGCGTCGCACTGTCGCCGGTAAGCAAGGGCAGCCGCACCACCACGCTCCGCTCCGGGGCCGTGGCCAGCACCGCCCGCTCGCCCGCCAGTTTCTGTTTCCCGTAAAGATTGAGCGGGCGCGGGGTGTCGTTGACCGTGAAGGGGGTCTTCTGCGCGCCGTCAAAAACCTGCTCCGAGGAAAGGTGAATCAACCGTACGCCATGTCGGGCGAGCAGTTCCGGCAGGCGCACATTGAGCGCCGCCGATCCCGCCGGATCCGCGAGACAGGCCGCGGGCTCGGCCACGGCGGCGCAGTTCACGATCACCTCGGGATCCGCCGCCCGCAGCACCGCGCCGGTCGCGGCCGCATCGGTCAGGTCCAGCACCCATGATCGGGTGAGTCCGGGGATCGCCGCGGGCTGTCGGAAAACCGTGCCGGCGACCTCGTGCCCGGCCGCCCGGGCCGCCCGGACAAACGCCGCGCCCACCATCCCCGAGGCCCCGGTGACAAAAATTCTCATGCCACCGCCAGCCTCAGGCATCGAGCAGCCGGCGGCACACGCGGATAAGCTCGCTCAAGGCAAAGGGTTTCGGCAGCGAGAACTGGTGCTCGGGCGGCAGCCAGACCAGCGTCTGCTGGGCGTTGTGATTGCAGATGTTGAGCACCCGCAGTCCGGGCCGGGCCGCATGGAGCGCCCGCGCCAGACTTTCGCCGTCCCCGGCCAGATTGACGATGAGGAGTTGCACCGGCTTGTCCGCCACCCGGGCCTTTTCCCGCGCTTCACGGGGCAGGGCGGCATCAATCACCCTGTAACCGTCCGAAGTCAGCACGCCGGCGACCATGTCGCGCAGGACCTCGTCCTCCTCCACGAGCAGCACCGTCTCATGGCCGCGGGTCCGCGGCACCTTCGAGGCGCCGGCCGTTGCGGTCCGGGCGGGCAGCGGAGCGCGCGCCTCGGGCAGCATGATTTCAAAGGTGGACCCGTCCTCCGGTTTGCTGTTCACCGTGATGTGTCCGCCACTTTGCTGCACCACGCCATAGACCAGGGCAAGGCCCAGGCCCGTGCCCTGGCCTTCCGGCTTGGTGGTGAAAAACGGCTCGAAGAGGTGCTTCTGCGTCTCCGCATCCATGCCGCTGCCGTTGTCGCTCACCGTCAGGGTCACGTACCGCCCGGGGGGAATGTCGGTCAGCCGGCGGTGCATTTCGGGCATGATCTCGCGGTTCGCCGTGCGGATGATCATGCGGCCCTGGTCGCGCAGCGCATCCCGCGCATTGATGGTGAGGTTGAGCAGCACCTGCTGGAATTGCGCCGGATCCGTGCGCACGTTGCCGAGGTCGCCCGCCAGTTCGAGCACGAGGTGCCGGTTGCTGCCGAGCAGGCGCTCAAGAATCTCCGCGTTGTCGCGCACGATCTGGTTCAGGTTGATGACGCGCGCATCCATCGGCTGGCGGCGCCCGAAGGCGAGCAACTGGCGGGTCAACTTGGCGGCTTTGCGGCCGGCACGATGAATCTCGCCCACCGCATGCAGCGCCTCCGATCGGTCCGCGACCTGCGTGGCCAGCAGTTCGCAGTAACCGTTGATGACGGAGATGAGATTGTTGAAGTCATGGGCCACGCCGCCGGCGAGCCGTCCGAGTGCATCCAGCCGCTGGGCGTGCACCAGCGCTTCCTGCAGGCTCCGCTTCACGGTCATGTCCCGGTAGGTGGCTACAAAATGGGCGTTCTGGCCGCGCGCCGCGATGACGTGGCTGAAGCTCCAGGCCGTGTAGATCATCGTGCCGTCCTTGCGCAGCACGTAGCCTTCGCCGGTCAGCGAACCGGGCTGGGATTTTTTCAGCCACCGGGTCAACCGTTCGCGATCCGTACGCTCCATGTGCAGGACAATCTGGCTCTGCCCGGCCAGTTCCCCCCGGCTGTAGCCGGTCATCGCGCAAAACTGCTCATTGGCAAAGACCATCACATAGCCGCTGCGGTTCGCCGCCCGCCGGCCGATGAAGACGCCTTCGCTCTGCGCCCGCAGCGCAGCCGCCAGCAGGGCCGCCGACGGCCCGGTCACGCTCGCAGCACGGCGGAGGGTGTTTTTTTTCACGGGGCGAGTCGTTCGATGATCCAGCCGCCGTCCGCTTCCCGGCGGTAGCGCAGGCGGTCATGCAGGCGGTTGCGCCGGCCCTGCCAGAATTCCACGGTCTCCGGGTTCAGCCGGTAGCCGCCCCATTGCGGTGGGAGCGGTACGGGCCGGCCGGCGTGTTTTTTTTCCAGGGCCTTGTAGCTTTCCTCCAGCATGCTGCGGTTGGCGATGATCGTGCTCTGGGGTGACGCCCAGGCGCTCAATTGGTGCGCCGGCGGCCGGCTGTGAAAATAGGCCTCCGCCTCCTCGCGCGACACCCGGGTGACCGCGCCCTCGACGATCACCTGCCGCTCCATCGCAATCCACGGGAAAACCAGCACGGCGCGCGGGTTGGCCTCCAG
>JBIJDP010000022.1:0-10767 GCA_044344065.1 Opitutaceae bacterium | reverse complement strand
GCGAATCCCAGGTGCGTTCCCACTGGTTGAACCAGCCCTGCCAGCCGGCTCGGAGGTCCAGGCTCGCATGGAACCGGGTCTCGTCGCCGGAACCCTGCGGCAGCATGTCCACGTGACACGGATTCTCCGGCCTCGGCCGCGCATCGTCGCTCCACGGGGTCAGCATGTTGTGCCGCTGCGCGTGCTTCACCAGTTCCATCACGGGATTGGCGTAGTCCAGGACGCCGAAGTCGAAGGCAAAGCTGTCGCCGGCGCATTCGAGCACAAAGCTGCCCTTGTCCTCGTGCTGGTGGTCGGCGCCGGCCTTGTTGCCGAGGACAAACAGCTTCACGAGTTCGGGCCCCAGCCGGCGCACCGAGCACATCATGCCCGCGTCGGGCAGACTGAGGAACGGCGAAAGCGGCGGGCCTTCCGCCGGCACCTCGCGGGCCAGGCGCATGGTCAGCAGGAAAGGCGCGGCCCCGGCGCGCTTGAGCTGCTTGCGCAGGATGGTGACCCAGTGCGACTGCGGCATGAGCCACGCGAGAAATGGCGCGCCTTCGCCGCCGGTGATGCCCGCGTCGCCGGTGAGGATCATCTCCTGGCCGTCGTCGGTGGAATAGAGCATCTCGGCGTAACGGTCCGTGTTGAGCAGGGCCTTGGGCACATACGGCCGCGGATCCCGGCCGCGGCCCCGGGCGTAGAGCTGGGCGCAGAGGATCGCCTGCCGGGCGGTCCACGTGAAATAGGTCGCGCCCTCGAGGTACCCGCCGTTCGGCGACACCGCCAGGCTGATGTTCTCGACCAGGTTGGCCCAGGCGATGTCGGTGTGCGGCGCCACGCGCGAATGGGCGGGCTTCGGATAGGGCCCGAGGCTGACCGGCATGTTCTGCTCGAGCACCAGGAGGCTGTAGATGCGCGAAGGTGAAATCCACGCCATCTGGTTGGTGTGGTACATGTATTCCCACCACCATGAGGCCTGGCACATCCGGCCGTGGGCCTCGGTGGCCAGGCGGCGCAGCACGAGCTGGCGGCCCAGTGGCGTGAACCATTCGCCGCACAGGTCGAGAATCACGGCGCAATCCCAGGACCCGATGGCGGCCACTCCGCCGCGCTGCTCCCAGGTGCAGCCGCGCATGTTCGCGAAGAAGATATCCTCCCAGTATTCGCAGTGCACGAGGCTGATCGCGAAGCGGGCGGCCAGCCGGCACAGCTCCTTGTCCTGCCAGAGGAGGCCGGCCTGCGCGGCAAAGGAGCCGTGGAGCGAAAGCATCTTGCCGTTGTCGCGCTCCCGGCGAAAGCCGTGGAAACTCCAGTAATTGAGATTCTCGCCGATCATGGACTCCGGCCGCTGCCGGCGTGCGCGCTCGCCGACGTTCCGCAACTCCGCCGCGATGGGCGAATCCGCGAATTCGCGGCGCACCTCCGCCAGTTCGGCGGCGCTGATCATGAAACCGTACGAAGGTTCATACCGGGGTTCGAACTCCGGGGGCTGGAGATACTTGTCCCACTTTTCGTCGTAGCCTTCCCACTGGGCGAGGTGGGACTTGATCCGGCCGGTGTGCTGCAGGCCGATCCACAGGAGCCAGCCCGAGCCGGCGATGCGACGCGGGCTGTGCAGCTCGATCGTGAGGGCCTTGATCTGCGTGGCGCCGTCGAGTTCGACCCATTCCTCGCGTTTCATGGCGCCGGCGGGAGCACCGGTGCGGCGGCGCTGGCCGGCATCGGTCTCGGCCGTGATGGTCATCACCGTCTCATCGGGCACGTTGAAGCATACGAGCAGCCGGTCGTACTCTGCGCAGGGCACCGGTGTTTCGTAGGTGCGGCGTAGGCGGTGCACGAGTCCGTCCGCCGCTGGCATGGTCCATTGGAAGATGACGAATGCCCACCCGCGCACCTGACTGATGCCCTTGGCGCCGGGCGCATCAATCGTCCACTGATTGAACTCGCTGAGATGCTCGACGAAGAAGGCCTCGAAGACCGCTTCGGCGCTGTTGATGGGTGTGAGGCGCATGAAATTGGGCGGGTTAGAGCTGTCTGAAAACCTGGTGCAATGTGACTGTGTCCTGGGTAGCGCCCGGCCTCCCTTCTACGCCTGGCCTACGGTGGGCAGGCCGGACGGGCGGTTCGGCTTGCGTCTGCCATTTACGGCCCGTCCGGAAGCCGGGCCCTACCATCGACGGTGATACGAGCCGACTGGTGTCGCTTCCGAGGGTGCTCATCAATTGGAGGCGAGGAGCCCTTTCATGGCCGCGGTCAACAGGTCGTCCATGACCGGCTCGCACAGGGCGGAGCTGACCTCGTAACCGCCACTGTCCCATTCCTCCTTCACGGGAATGTACCAGGGACCGCTGTCGCCATAGCCGGCCGTGCAGACAAAGGCCTCCGGTTGCATCGCCTGGGCGCGGAGTTGGAATTCGATGAAGGGTTCTCCGGGCAGGTGCAGCAGTTTCACGGGTCCGAGGTGCAAGGCGCTGAGGATGATCGGCACCTGCTGTTCCAGGCGGCGCAACGATCCGAGCCAAAGGGCCGCGCGATTGCGGTCGAGAACCGTGTTGGTCCTGGTCGCAATCATGGTGACCAGTTCCGCCGTGGAAATGGACCGGCGGGGCGGCGGACAGAGGGTCGTCGTCTTCCATTCGAGCGACGATACCGGCAGGCGCGTGAGGTTGGACTCGGAGGCAATCATGCCCGCGTAAATCCGCCGGGTCAGGCTGAGGCGGGCGGCCGGGGTGCCGTCGTTGTATTTGCCCGCCCCGATGTTGCCGGCGCAACCAGTGAAATAGAGGTGGTGGCAATCCGGCTCGTCCTGCTGCCGCTGCTTGCGCGCCAGCCCGGCAAAGTCACTCGTCACCCGGCCATCGGCATAATAACTCATCGGGTGCGTCGCATAATAGTGCAGGGCGGCCACCTTCCGGTCGCCGTTGAAGAAGGCCACGGTCTTGCAGAACGGGTCGATCAAACCCTCGGTCAGCTCAATCATCTTCGGGTCGCGGCAGGAACTGCCCCGCATGGCGATGATCCGGCCGCTTGCGTCCCGGTACACGCGGCGGTTGGAGGCCACGCCCTCCACCCTGCCCTGCCCCCAGCCGAAATGTGTCACGGGCCGGGGCTGGCGCAGGGCCGACGTAACCGCCTCGCGGGCGCGGTCGAGACAGCGCTGGAAGAAGGCCAGGTCCATGATGTGCGGCAGGTCGCCCTGCTCTGCCACGAGCCGCTCGGCCTCGAAGCAGACAAAGGGGGCGTTGTGCTGGTGCACGCATTGCACGGCGACGCGGTCGGGTGTCGTGCCCGCGGCCTCGGCCAGGGCGGTGCGCCACGCGAGATGCGTCGCATTTGAGAGCCCGGTCCAGTCCACGGCGCATAGCACGATCGGCCGGCCCGCGCCCAGGAGCACAAGGCCGTTCGCCTCCAAGGCATCGTCTATCACCTCGACCGGCTTGATCCATCCGCCGCAGCACGAGTGCCCCAATGGCGGGGTGACGTCGAATTTGAACGGGGCGAGTTGGAGCCCGCCATTTGCTGCCAGGGAGGGTTGGTGGCTCATAGGGAAAGGAATCGGCGGATGTTGTCGCAGCCGATCAGCTGCTTGGCGCGGACCGGGATGGCGGCCAGGCGGAGCTTGTCCACCTGTCCGCGGGTGGAAAGCAGCGGGGTGTTGGTCCCCAGCACGAGGCGGTTGGCCGGAATCTTAGGGAGCAGGAGTTCAAGCGTCTTGAACGCCTCGCAAAAGGCGAGTTCGACGGAGAAGTTCGCATGTTTCTCGGCGAGCGGAAAAATCTCCTGCTTGTAGAAGTTGGCGAGCAGCACGTGATGCGAGGGGAAGCGCGCGAGGAATTCCCCCACCTGCGCCACCGGCACGCCCTTGAGCTTCAGCGCGAAATATTTGCTGCGTCCGTCCTCGTAACGCTGGTTAAGGATGAGCGGCAGGCGGGCCTCCCTGATCGCGGCCATGAAGTCGGTGACCCGCGGCGAACTCAGCCGGTAGTTGTGAAAATCCGGGAG
This sequence comes from Opitutaceae bacterium, assembly GCA_044344065.1. Classification (GTDB taxonomy): domain Bacteria; phylum Verrucomicrobiota; class Verrucomicrobiia; order Opitutales; family Opitutaceae; genus UBA2377. The sequence goes on along the minus strand of JBIJDP010000022.1, from coordinate 6,783 downwards.
AATCTTCACGGCGCGAACGCCGGCGGCCTGGCATTCCGCCAGTTGCTCCGGCCAGTTGGCCAGCGCCAGGTTGATGACCGGGATGGGCAGGAGCGCAGGCGTCCGCTGCAGCGCGGCGAAGAGCTGGCGGTTGGCGGTCATCGGCTCGGGGAAGAAGACCGCGCCGAGGTGGGAGACCAGCGCCCTGCGGATGCCGTTGGCGGCGAGGTGCGCGACCAGTTCCGGACCGGTGCGCTCCACGACGGGCGAAAACGGCCACGGGCCGATGGAGGTGTTGGCGTCAATGAGCATGGCGGGGGTCAGTTGAACTTGAGGTTGAGCAGCCGGGCGGTGTTGCCGAAAAGGACCTTGTGCCGGTCGGCGGCGGAGATCCTTGCGCCCAAAATGCGGCCGATGGTAATCGCGCTCTCGCGCACGGGGATGTCCGAGCCGTAGAGGAGGCGGTCGGGGCCGAGGTGCTCGATGGCAAATTCAACGAGGCCTTCCTCCGGCCAGCCGCCGGAAGTGTCGACGTAAAGGTTGGGCAGACCCTTGGCCTCGAGCACGCCGCGGAAGCCAATGCCGGTGAGGTGCGCCATGATGACCTTCACGTCGGGATTGCGACGGGCGAAGAGCGCGGTGTCGACCGGATCGCTTTGGAAGACCCGGTCGCGTACCATGTTGCTCGTGCTCCAGCTGTGCTGCAGCACGGGGAAATTGAAGGTGCGGGCGGCCTTGGCGACGTGCCGCATGCAGGAATGGGAGGCGTTGCACGCAATCTCCAGTTTGATCCCGCGGAACCCGGGCAGGGCCGCGCAGCGCTCGGCCTCGGCCATCGTCGCCCGCTCGCCGAGGCGCGGATTCAGGTAAACGAAGGCGGTGAAGTATTCGGGATGGAGCCGCGCCACCATCGCGCTCTCATTGTTGATGGCGCGCAACTGGGCCGCGTTGGGCGTGAAACCGTAGACGAGCACGTCGCCGAGCGCGATCATGTGCACGATGCCGTGCCGGCGGCCGTGGGCGATCAGGCTTTTGATCTCGGCCGGCTTGGCGCCCTTGTGGTCCAGGACGGGGTGAGTGTGAACATCGATGATGCGCATGGGAAAATTCAGGGCGCGCGGGTGATTCCTGACAGGGAGACCCGGCCGGCATTCATGCCCTCCGCCGGCGGCAGGAAACCGTGGCTGGCGTTCAGGGCAGTGGACTCGCAGTTCATGGGGAGAAGCGCAGGAATTGGGCGGACCGAAAACCGGCCTCGTCAACCGCCCATCCCTACTACCCGTAGAAGGCTGGGCTTGGTTGTAGGAGCGGCTTTATGCCGCGAGGTTGCGCTCCCGATCGCGGCGTAAAGCCGCTCCCAACAGTTGGCCCAGTTGGCCCACGGCGCGGCTCCGTGGCGAGAGCGTGACAGGCCCCGGCCCTGGGTGTAGCTTTCCTCCATGCAAATCGGTTCCCTGGTGGTCTGCGTGGACGACGTCTTTCCCGAGTGGGCGAAGAAGGCCTACACCGCCCTGCCCGTGAAGGGCGAGGTTTACACCGTGCGCGAAATGGCGCCGGGGCGCGGCGTGCCGCTGGTCATCAAGGACGGGAAACCGGTGCAGAACGGCGGCGGCGACAAGAGTCCCGAGATCCAGATTCTGCTGATGGAACTGAAGAACCCGCCGGACCCCTTCTGTGCCGGACGCGAAATGGGCTTCAAGGCGGAGCGGTTCGCCCCGATCGAGTACAACCAGAGCGAGGAGACGATCCGGGATTCCATTGGCATCGGCGAAGCCCACGGGTGAGTGAGGCGGCCGCACCGTTGCAACCCACTTAACTTTCTTCCCGCGGCAAGGATTGAACTCAGCGAGCCAGTCCTGGCACCTAACGACACTCCCTAGTACCCCGCCGCCGCATTGGTCCGACGCGGGTCGGCGTAGCCGGTGTAGGAACCGTCGGCATTCAGCTCGATCGCGTTGATGCCGCCGAAATTCTTCCCGGTGCCCGCCGCCTCGGGCAACTGGACCTGCCAGCCCAGCGCCTGCAGCGCCGCCACCTCGGTTTCGGGCAGCGAACTCTCGGCCTCAAAACTCTCTGCATTGTCGCGGCGCCAGTCGCGGTTGAAATGGAAACGCGTGTCGCCGATCGCCTCGGCCAGCGGACGGTGGAAGACCAGCCGGTCCAGCAGCACCTGGAGCATGGCGGTGGGTATGCGGGCGGAGCCCGGGATACCGATGGCCAGGACCGGCCGGCCGTCGCGGAAAACCAGCGTGGGGGAAATAGTGCTGCGCGGACGCTTGCCGGGCGCCGCCTGATTCACGCTGTGCGTGCGTCCATAGGCGAAGTTGCTCATCGAGTCGTTCAGGATGATGCCGGTGCCCGGCACGACGACGCCGGCGCCGAAATGCAGGCTGAGCGACTGGGTGGCGCAGACGACATTGCCCTGCGCATCGGCCACGGCGAAATGGGTGGTCGCGGCCGCCGCGCTCTCCGACCAGCCGCTGGCATCATACCAGGCCACCTTGGGCTCGGCGGCGGCCGGCCCCGCCGTGAGCCGCCGCAGCTCCGCAATGGAATCGGGGGTGACCAGCTTCTCGAAATTGAACACCGCCTCCGGCACATCCGCGATGGCGGCCTGGACCCGCGGCTGCACTTCGCGCCAGACCCGGCCGATGCGGTCGAGATTGGCGGCACTGCGCAAGGGCCCCTGCCACGCATCCGTCTCCAGCACTTTCAGGATCGTGAGAAACAGCGGCGGCCCGTTGGTCGGCGGCGGGCTGGATAGCAGGTGGTAATCCTGAAAATCGATGCCGATGGGCTCGGTCAGCCGCGCCTCGTACGCCGCGAGGTCCGCCAGATTGAAGGTGCCGCCGCCGGCCCGTTCCGCGGCTGCGACCATCGCCTCCGCCACCGGCCCCCGGTAGAAACCATCGCGACCCTGAGAGGCCAGCAGCTCAAGCGTACGGGCCAGGTCGGCACTGGCCAGGCGCGTGCCAACGACCGGCAGCGCCCCGTCGGGCAGGTAGAGGCGAGCGATCTCGGCATCGCTGCGGCGCAGCACCGCTTCCTTCTCGGCAAAGAAAACCCGCGTCTTCGGCAGGACCTCAAAGCCGTCGCGGGCCAGTTGTACGGCGGGCGCGACGATCTCCGCCCAGGGCCGTCCGCCCCATTTCTGGTGCGCGAGCCAGAGTCCGGCAGCCAGGCCGGGTGCGGCCGCGGACGCATAGCCATTATAGCGATCATCCTCCGGACGGCGTCCATAGGCTGCAACATCGAGTGAGCTGCCGGCGATATCCATCGCATCAAGCGCATAGGTCCGGCGCGAGGACGCCTCATAATAGAGCAGCATCAACTTGCCGCCGAGACCCGACGCATACGGTTCGGCCACGCCCAACGCCAGGGAGACGGCGACCGCGGCATCCACGGCGTTGCCGCCGGCCTTGAGCACCGCCACGCCGATCTGCGCGGCCTGCGGATGACCGGCCACCACCATGCCGTGCGGCGCGGCGACCGGCTCGACCCGCACCGGGATATCCGCGACCGCAGTGGTCCAAAGTACGGCCGAACAAAGGGTGATGACTAGGGCGCGCAGTGGTTTCATGACGAATTGGTGGGTAGGGCCCGGCCTCCGGGCGGGCCGGATTGTCTTCCGCCCGCGGTCAATGCACCGCCCGTCCGGCCTGTCCTCCGCAGGCCAGGCGAAGGAGGAAGGCCGGGCGCTACCCGGGGCATCAGGCCTGGAGTATTTTCTTGAGAGGAACATTGACCGGCTGGGAGCGGAGGACCTGGGAGGCCTCCGCGGCTTTGGCATCGAAGGAATCATCCCACTTCGCCACGACCAGCGTGGCAACTGCGTTGCCGATGAAATTGGTGATGGCGCGGGCCTCCGACATGAACCGGTCCACGCCAAGGATGAGCGCCATCCCGGCGACCGGCACGGTGCCGGTGGCCGCCAGGGTGGCGGCGAGGGTGATGAAGCCGCTGCCTGTGACCCCGGCCGCGCCCTTGGACGTGAGCAGGAGGACGGCGATCAGGCCGAGCTGCTGGGCGAGCGCCAGCGGCGTGTCGGTCGCCTGCGCAATGAACAGGGCCGCCATGGTCAGGTAGATGCACGTGCCGTCGAGATTGAAGGAGTAGCCCGAGGGCACCACCACCCCGACGACGGTCTCCTTGCAGCCGGCGCGCTCCATCTTGGCCATCAGGCCCGGCAGCGCGGCCTCGGACGACGAGGTGCCGATGACAATGAAGAGTTCCTCGCGGATGAACCGGAGGATCTTCCAGAGCGAGAACCCGGCATATCGGGCGATGCCGCCCAGGACCACGACGATGAAGAGGAAGCAGGTCAGGTACACGCAGGCCATGAGGCCCGCCAGCGAGACGAGCGAGCCCAAGCCGTACTTGCCGATGGTGAACGCCATCGCCCCGAAGGCGGCGATGGGCGCCACCTTGGAAACATGGCCCACCATCGTGAAGAACACCTTGGAGACGTCGTGCAGCAGCGTGACGATGATCTTTCCCTTCGGCCCGAGGTGGGCCAAGGCGAAGCCAAACAAGAGGGCGACGAGCAGCACCTGCAGGATATCGCCCTCGACGAAGGCGCTGACAAAGGTATTGGGGATCAGGTGCAGCAGCCAGTCGACCGTGCTGAGATTGGATGCCGCCTTGGCGTAGCTGGAAACAGCCCCCGGATCCAAGGAGGCGGCGGTCGCATGGATGCCGACACCGGGGGTGAAGACATTGGCGACGACCAGGCCGATGATGAGCGCCAGCGTGGTGACGACCTCGAAGTAGATGAGGGCCTTCAGGCCGACGCGGCCCACCGCCTTGAGGTCACCCATGCCGCCGATGCCGGCCACGACGGTGGTGAAGATGATCGGGCCGATCAGCATCTTGATGAGCTTGATGAAGGCGTCGCCGAGGGGCTTGAGCGTCGCCCCGAGATCCGGCTGCAGGTGGCCGAAGATGATGCCGGCCACGATGGCCACGAGGACCTGAAGGTAGAGCGAGCGCAGGTATTTCATAGGTGGGGCTTGGCCGGGGAAGAAGCGCTCAGAGCGGCACGTAGCAGACCGTGTTCGAGACCAAAATCATGATGAATACCAGGCAGGTGACCATCGGCCCGAGATAGATCCGCCCCGTCAGCCGGAAGAAGAACCGGTTGAAGTACGGCAGGATGAACATCATCGGCACGACGGCGAAGAGCAGGTTGATGTAGAGCCACCCGTCGGTCCAATGCACCGTGCCGGTGACGGCAAAGGTCACGTACTGGACGAGCACGATGAGCAGCAGGCCGAAGGAATTGGCGATGCCCGCCACGAGCATGCTCTTCCATTCCGGCTGGCCGGCCACGCGCATGGCCCCGTTCACCCGGAGCGAGTTGGACAGGAAGAAAGGGAAGAACGCAGGTGCGTACATCAGGAGGAGGACGAGCAGCACCGGCTGGAAGACGCGCACGCCGAGGAACACGAAGCGGTAGTCGACGTGGAAGAAATAGTAGACCGTGAAGAGCAGGAGGAAGAAGGCCGTGGCGACGGTGAGCGCCAGCACCACCGTGCGGCGGAGTTCGAGCCCGCTGATCGCCGCGCCCCACATCTCGGGCGTGGTCCCGTGCTTTCGTCCGTGCCAGCGGTAGCCCAGGTAGAACAGGATGAAACCAACGATCCCGTTGAAGATCGCCCAGAGCATGACGCCATTGTTCATGCGCTGCGGGAAGAACCACGTCTGCTCGCGACCGGATGCCGCCTTGAACAGCACCTGCGAGAGCTCCGTCATGGGGATGTACGAGAAGCACGCGATCAGCGCGCCCGTCCAGAAGAAGCCCCAGAAGAAAAGCCGGCCCCTCCCCTGCAGCGCAGGCTGCGGCGGCGGCAGCGGATGCACGAGGGCCTGGAAATAGGGCACGTGCGTGAGCAGCACCTGCGCCAGCGGGACCAGGGCCACGAAGGCCGCCACGAGCGAAACGAGGGTGAGCAGTTCCTTCCAGTACCAGACCTGGTCGCGGGCGGACAGGTCGGTCGGCAGGCCGAACACCTTCGCGAAGTAATCGAGCTGGTTCGCCGTCGCCGTCACGTTGTAGGGCTGGAACGGATGCACGACCCGCTCGTTGTGCACCACCCGGAGCGTGCGCGCCGCGACGTCGCCGTAGTAGTGGTCGATCGCCACGGCCGAGGCCGGGGTACTGCCGGGCTCGCGGGCCAGGTTGATCAGGCGCAGGGCCTCGGGGGCGGTGCGCATGTCGCCGTTTTTCAGTTCATTGCGGTAGGCGCCCTCGTCGTAGAGCGCGTAGCTCACGCCGACGTTGGAGCGGACGCCCTGCAGGATCCGCTCGGTGAGCGAGAGCACGTAGCCCGACACGAAGACCGAGTGCAACTTGCTGGGCCGGTCCAGCCGGGCGGCTTCCTTGCCGAAATGGCTGGCCGCCTGCAGGGCGGCGTTGCCGCCCGCCGAGTGCCCCGTGGCCCCGATGCGCGAGCGGTCGATGTAGTTCAGGTTCTCGGTGTTCGCGGCATAGTTCACCACGGCAAAGAGACCGTAGCCCTCCGTGGTCGCCGACTGCGGGCTCGTGGATGAACTCGAGCTGCCCTGGGCGTAGGGATCGATGGCGATCACCACGATGCCGCGGCGGGCCAGCTCGAGGGAGATGTTGGCCAGGGTCTCCTTCGACCGCTGGAAACCGGGCACGACGACGACCAGCGGGGCCGGGTTGTCGCTGGTCGCGGTCCGCGGCCGGAAGAGATCCGCCGACAGCCACTGCCCGTTCTGCGTCGGGATCTTGAGGTCGATGACCTGCACCCGGCCCCAGGAGCTTTGGATCCCCGAGGCCAG